>CAJPLU010000006.1 GCA_905371595.1 Candidatus Saccharimonadota bacterium | reverse complement strand
TGCTGCCGCTGCCGCCGAAAAGAAATGAGCCGAACAGTTAGCATCAATTCCTGCTGTTGAGCCTGAAGCTGATAGGCGAGATATGCCGTCGGTCGCCGATTTGCAGCGCGATATTGCTGCCAGCTCAGCAGAAGTAGATGAAGCGGCCAAAGAAGATCTAGCTTTGCCGCCAGTTGCTCCATTTGCGCCAGGGCCAGGCCTAGCGATGCCAGTTAGCCCGAGCGAACCGTCGATTGGCGGTACTTTCAACGCGACAACCGAACAGGCTGCCGAGGAAGCTAGAAAAGCTGAAAAAGACATGCATAATCGCGTCATTTTAAGCCACGATCGCGGCGCGGTGGCGTCGCAGCCGCCGTCAATGCAATCGCCATTTAATGCCGTAGCCGACAAGACCGAGGTAGAACCGACAGTTCGCGATGTCTTATCAGAAGCTGCGCCAGTTGACGCGGCGCCCGAGGCGGTTTCTTCGAAAGGGGTAACGGTACAGCCGAATATGCCAGCAATGCCAGCACCTAGCGTAGAAGCTGCGTCAGCCGCAAATCCTGCTAGTTCAGATCAAGACCAAGCGCGGTCTGCCGTTGATGCAGCTCTGTTGGCAGCATCAGCTGCGCCATCGTCTGGCGCGGTTGACGATTTGCCGCCACTACCGCCATTACCGCCGTTGCCAGATTTTTCATCCTTGCCGCCAGTACCAGCTAATGGCGGGGTCGGAGCTGACACTTTAGAATCTACTCTACCGCCGCCGCCAGCTCCAGCAGTTTCGGCACCAACATCAAATGATCCAGCTCAGTTCAAGATTCCAGGACAAGCTTAAGTTTGCGAATAGGCTTCAGATTGACTCTGAAAAGATTTTAGAATCAATGCTACGGGGTATGCTGATATACTTGAAGTATGAATGACAGGGTTATGTTGATTGATAAGCCGCCAGGTATGACTAGCTTCGGGGTGGTGGCGCGAGTTCGCCGCGTACTTAGCCAGCGGGCTGGCAAAAAAGTCAAAGTCGGTCATTGCGGGACGCTTGACCCGTTTGCGACGGGCCTGTTGATTTTGGTTACGGGCAAGGAATGCCGCAACGCGATGCGTTATACCAAGCTTGATAAAGTTTATGAAGCGACGTTCCGGTTGGGGCAGACTAGTACAACTGGCGACCCGGAAGGCGAAATTATGCCGTACGTTGCAAATAGTAAGCCGCAAAATGATATTCAAGCTTCATCTATCTCCAAACAGCCGGATATAGCAGTCGTCAAGTCCGTCCTAGTACAATTCGTTGGTGATATCAAGCAGCGTCCGCCAGCGTTCAGCGCTATCAAAATTAACGGACAGCGGGCCTACAAATTAGCTCGCAGCGGTAAAAAAGTTGATATACCAGAGCGTGCGGTGACGATTTATGCGCTAGAACTGCTTGATTACGCTTATCCGCTGCTCAAAGTTCGAGCCCATGTCTCTAGCGGCACCTATATTCGTAGCCTGGCGGCTGATATCGGTGAAGCGCTAAATACGGGCGCTTACTGCCAGGAGTTGCGCCGTACGCAGATTGCCGATTGGCAAGTTAGCCAAGCGCAAAAGCTAGCTGATTTTGGTATTGAATCATAAGAAGCATAGAAATTTGCTTATTTAGACTTTTTATGATATAATGAAAGAATGACAGATTATGAGAATCTTGCTCCTACAGAGCCTATACCTGATCAAGAAGTGCTCCATAACTTGCGCCGTCAAGCTGCGGAAACATTAAAACTAGTAGGTAGAGAAGTAGAGGAACCTGGCCGTTTATCGCTAGATGATCAGCCTCTCAAAAGTTTCTCGTATCCACTGACGCCGGAATTGGTTAGTAAGGCTCTCCATTTTGATGACCAAGAGGCGGCTGTACCGGAAGGTTGCGAATTAGTATATGTGCCAGAGTCGAAACAAGACGGCGAGATGTCTCAAGATGAGCTATACATGAGTGTTAAAAAGCGTGTTGAAAGTGTTCCAGGACAAATAGTCGAGATTGTGGAGCAATGGCTTATTTACGGCGAACTTGGACAACCGACAAATAATGAGTATAGTGTAAATTATCATAGGAATGGGCAGCCGGAAACTTTAAATAATTTTACTCCAAGCAAAATGCTACCTGACACAGAAACGACTACTAAACTTATTAAGGGCTGGATAGATCAGTCTCGTCAGATGACGATTGACGATATTGAGAAAATCTATAGAGTGATAGATATGATAAGGAGTTCGCATAACTTGACTGATTAGCGTATCTCTGCTAAAGTTATTAGTTATGATATCAAAGGATAACAAAGCGAAAGCTATTGCTTTGACTCAGGTCAACGAGAACGATGTCGGCAGTCCGCAAGCGCAGATTTCGATCTTGACGGCTCGTATCAAAGAGGTGACTGAACATCTCAAGTCCAATAAGCACGACCGTATGGCGCGCCGCGGACTGATTCAGATGGTAGGTAAGCGCAAGCGCCTGCTGAAATACCTTGAGAAGACGAACTTTGAGGCCTACAAGGCAACGCTAGAGAAGCTCGGTCTGCGCAAATAAACGTGCAGCCTGGGCCAAAAACCGTCTCGTATCGAGGCGGTTTTTGGTTTGTAAAGATAAATCGCAACTGCCGTATTGCTAAAATTGCTAATCTAAGTAATATTATTGACAAAAAGCATAAGCTATGCTAGTATAAAAAGGTAAGTAAACGGCAAAACAAAAATGATCACAAGAGAACGAATTCCATCTCATGAAGCGCCTGATAACACTCCAGGCAAATCGTTTGATTATGAAAAGTACGGCATTAGCCCAACAGTTGAGTCTAACTCTCTTGATGGTGATAATTTTAGTACGCCGCACGAATGGACGCCGGCTGGCCGGGCCGAGAAAGTCAATGATGCTCGCGATGCGGTGGCGATTGCTTTCGGCGATAAGCCGCCCGCTATGGCGCGCCAAGAGTCGAATACTGGCAGGCAGCTGCTGGTCGGCGAGGCTTATAAAGCCGCTACTGACGGCGGTAAGGCGCCGACCAACGAACGTGCTTCTATCCGCCGGGTTTTCATGACTGGCGAGAAAATAACTGGTAAGTTGCCGTCGCATGCTGATGCCGAGAGAGGACCGCAAAGTGTTGATGAAATGCTTAATCGGCGCGCTGATTTGTTAGCAAAAGGCGTTCCAGAGGATTTGGTTGATGGTATTGTCAGGGGTGAGCATAACAGGGATAGAGGCGATAATCTAGTTCAATATGCCTCACGGCCGCCAGTTGAGCAAGCAGTATACGAGCAGCCAGCGATACGCGAGGAACCAAGTGAGCTGGTATCGCATGAGACCAGTGCTAGCGATGCTGTGCCCAAAGTAGAAGAAACACCGTTGCCGCCGCGTGCTGAGCTTCCGAAAGCAGAAACTGCCGCCGCCAAGCCGTCTAGCGAGCCTGAACCTAAAGCGCCGAAAGAAAGCACGCCGCCAGAAACCGTTAGAAACGAAAGTCCAAAGGCAGAAGCTAAACCTGTCACAAGTGATCGCGCCGTAGAGAAAAATCCGGCAGAACAGGTCGGGCAGCCGGCAGAAGATAAGACATCACCAGTAGAGCAGCCAGATGGCAATCAAAAAAATACGGTAAAATCTGAAGCAGACGTATCGAAGTCAGACGGAAAACAGGCCGCTGGAGAGCAAAATACGACAAAACCTGGCGAGCGCCAACCATTCGACCAAGAAAGAGCCGACAAATGGGCGGGAGGCTTCTTGAGGGCTTATGGCGGATTTCTTGACCAAAATGTTAGGGTAGAGCTAGCCGGTAGGCTAGAAGCTAAAGGAGGACTAAACGTTAGTGCGGAAACTCTTCAAGCAATGTCTGACTTAGTGAGAGAAGCTAACCCGCAGTCGCCAATATGGCAAACCGAACCAGGTAGCGGCTCGGCTTTGCAGAAATTTGCTGGCAAAGTTCGCAGAGATCTACAGAGTATCGTTGAAAGTTTATAGTTTATAACTATTTGTGTACTAAACCTCCGCAATTGTGTATAATGTAAACACAATTAAGCGAAAGGAGTGCGCGATGGCGTTTGGGCCGATGATGAAATTAACAACCGATAGGGGCTTATCGGTTGAACTGGCGCCGTTTGCGCGCGATAATCTAGTGGTGTTTGTCGAGGGTTTTGCGCGCGGCACGGTAACACAGTACTTATCAGCGCACCGAGCGCAGACAATCGAGACCGAGCAGGCCTGGTATGATGAAATGATCAAGAACAAAACCAGCCTAAACTGGGGTATTTGGGTTATAGACGGCGACAAGCGCCAGCTGATCGGCAACACAGCGCTTACCGAAATAACTAAAGATCACGTTCATTATGCGACAAGTGGTATAGTTATTGCCGATAAAAAATATTGGGGCCAGGGGATTGCTAGTGCTTGCCACCGGGCACGAACCTGGTATGCTTTCGAAAATTTAGGGCTGCACCGAATTAAGTCGGCAGTCATCCACGGCAACGCGGCGAGCTGGCGAGCGCTTGAGAAGTGCGGCTACGAACTTGTCTACACCGAGCGCAATGAAGAGTTCGTGAACGGCAAATTACGCCACATGGATTGCCTGGAATGCCTCAACCCGGCAGATTGGGCCTGGCGGCAGTGGTGGGGCGACGACCGTCCGCCGCGAAAGAGCTTGGAGGCGCGCAAACGGGCGCAAGCGGCGGTTGATTGGGCGCGGCAAAACGTGACGCTAGAGTAGTTGTTGGTGCTGCTCGTTGAAATTATCGACGACGAGAACTGGCTGGTTGCTATTGATGTACTGTGCGATATCGGTGTGCTGTAGAAATTCGGGGTAGAGAACGCATTGCGACGGGTCGATATACTCGCAAACGGCTAATTCTTGGGCGCCATGCGTTGTTTGGCTAATGTCAATATCAGTAAAGTCATCAGGATTATCGACCGCGAAAAAGAACTCTAATTCCTCTTCGTAGCCAGCCCGCGATGATGGGAATTGCTGAATGAATAGCAGTTTGCCAGGTTTGGCGGTCACGCCAGTTTCTTCGCGTAATTCGCGGATTAAACATTCAGTTAGCGACTCGTGCGGGTCGAGACCGCCGCCTGGTACGGCGTAATAAGGGGCCGCTTGGTCGCCGCGGCGATGTTTGACGGCGAGTATTTTTCCTTCGCGATAAATAATAGCGCGCACATTAATACGTCGCCCAGTATATAGACTTTCGGTTTGTGGCATTAGGCCTCCTCGTTGATTAAGTTTGAATAGCTTGCGATTAGCTTAATTTAGCAGGGGCTAGCATTAAGATATAATATCAAGGATATTCTTTGGTTTCCAGGAAAAAGTGTCCGGAGCTAATACTATTATCGCCGCTTAGCTTGATAACGACGGTTAGAGCTTGTTTATTACCGCGAGGATCAGGATGATTGGTCACACCTCTAGCCTCGATCTGAGGCGAGTCATCCCCGAACAATCCATCTGCCTCTACTCGGCAGACCCCATTAAATAAAGCTTCAACTTCAACTTCAACTTGAGTAATAGCGGCTCTAACCGAGATTTCCCCTATACCAGCAGGCACTCTCGCTGCCAGTGTAACATTTTCTCCGTTCTGGATTGAGTCGGCAATGTCTTTATACGCCTTTTCTGGATCAACCAGATCGTATTGAGTAAGCCATGAGTCTGCTGAGCCGCCTCTTTCTATGGAGCCGGTTTCACTAGACATGAACTAGTTTTCCTCTGGATGCCGGATTATTATTTCTCTTACGCATATCCTCCATCTGTTCCTCTAATTCATTCATAATTCTAGTATATTCATGATTATCTACAATACCAGAAGTATATAGATTTGCAAGCATCTCTTTTGAAGGTTCTAGCATTTCTCCGTAAGGGTCTTTAGGCAAAACCGTATGAATACTTTCGAGGGTTTCGGGCGAAAATGGACAGATAGCTATAGTACCGTCATTATAATACTTAGCGTTTCGATCATTGGTTTTGTTCGCTTTAAATCTTGAAGATTTAATATCTATCGCTGTTTGCTTTCCCTGGCTGTCAGTTATAAGATAATCAATACCTCTCTTGTCTTGTTCGGTAGTCGCACGGACCACTTCAAAGCCCATGTTTTCGAGAGCTAGCTCAGCTAGTAATTCTGTACGTACACCTTTTATGCTTGTTTCCATTTTTTTGCGGTAGTGGGGTTTGTCGGCTATAGGGATAAAATTATTTAGAATCTGCATTATATCAGCTGGCGTGATAGTAGTGCCCCAGCGGTTAAAAATTTCGCGTAGTGAGTCGTTGAATGAAGAATGCACACTAACAATTTTTTCGTGATCTTTAGGAGAAGGCCTCCTATTTGAGTCTCTAGCTGTTTTTTCGGCAGTTACAGCAGCAATCCAGTCGCGATAGGTGCCGTAGAGAATGTAGAACTCTTTTTGCTGGTTGGTTTCAGCAGTTGGGTGTTCAATCTGATTCATCACGCGCAGTAGATTGTGCGCAGCTTGGCCGATACCGCGCCGCGGGCGTTCTGGATCAATCGTATGCGCTTCTCGTCGCAATTCTTTCGCGGTCTCTCGGCTTTTTTGCCAGAACTCTTGGCGGCGTCTTAGCTGAACTGCAGGAAGCATGCTCATTCTTCTATTATAGCATAAACATGATAAAAAAGCAATAGCATGACGTGATATAGATGAAATAACCTTTGCTGTCTGCTATAATAAAGTAGTTATTGTTAACGCGGAAGTGATAGAGACGAGAATTTGCGACGCACGGCTTTGAATCGCCAAGCCTAGCCAAGACGAATTTTCATCCCTGTTACTTGCCGCGAAGAAAGGAGCTCTTTTATGAGTATTATTAACCCGAGCGGCAAGGAGATTTTTAGCGTTACCACCGAGCTGTGCGGCCGACCGCTGACGCTGGAGGTCAACCGCGTTGGTTTTCGGACGACTGGTAGTGTGCTGGTTCGCTACGGCGATACGGTGGTCTTGGGCAGTGCCCAGGTGGGCAGCCGGCCGGTGCAGCTGGATTATTTCCCGCTGTCGATTGATTATGAAGAACGATTTTATGCGGCGGGCAAAATTTCTGGCTCGCGGTTTATTAAGCGCGAAGGCCGTCCTAGCGACGAGGCGGTGCTAATAGGCCGGTTAATCGACCGTCCGATTCGGCCGTTGTTTCCGAAAGGGTACCGCCAAGAAGTACAAGTCGTGGCGACGGTGCTGAGCATGGATCCGGATTTCCGTCCTGATGTGGTGGCGATGATTGCGGCGTCGAGCGCCTTGATGCTGACCGGCACGCCGTTTGACGGTCCGGTGGCGGGCTTGCGGGTGGGCCGCGTGAATGGCGAATTTAAGGCCTTTTTGACGCCGGAAGAGCGAGCGCAGTCTGATCTTGACCTGGTGGTGGCTGGAATTGAAAGTGGCATTACCATGGTGGAGGCTGGTGCAAAGGAAGTATCAGAAGAAGTGATCGTCGATGCGATGACCTGGGCGCACCAGATGATGCAGCCAGCGATTGCTTTGCAGCGGGAATTAGCAGCCAAAGTGGCGCCAGCTGCGCAAGAATACGAATTAGTCTTACCCGACGAAGAAATTCAGCAGACGGCTGACGAGTGGGTTGACGGTAAATTAGGCGAGAAAATTCGCCGGCCGTACCCAGAGCGCAACGAGGTGGTCAATGAGATTCGCTGGGCATTCCACGAAGCGATGGCCGAAAAGCTGGGCTTGAATGCTGAGGAATATGACGAAGTACGCGACGAATACGATGAAGCATTTACCTTGGCATTGCACAAAGATGTGCGCCGCGGTATCGTCGAGGACGGCAAGCGCCCGGATGGCCGCGCTTTGACGGAAATCCGCCCCTTAAGCTCAGAGGTTGGTTTGCTGCCGCGAGCACACGGTTCGAGCCTGTTTACCCGCGGCGTAACCCAGGGTATGAATATTGTCACCTTGGCGCCGCTGAGTTACGCGCAGCTGGTTGATACTATGGAGGTTAACGACGGCGAGCGGCGCTATATGCATCATTACAATGCGCCGGGCTATACGGTTGGCGAGGTTAAGCGGATGGGCAGCCCGGGCCGGCGCGAAATTGGCCATGGCTACTTGGCGGAGCGCGCCTTGACGCCGGTGTTGCCGAGCGAAGAAGACTTCCCGTACGCTATTCGCAGCGTCACCGAAATTATGAGCCAGAACGGTTCGACGTCGATGGCGGCGACCTGTTCGAGCTGCCTGGCGTTGATGGATGCTGGCGTGCCGTTGACGGCGCCGGTTAGCGGCATTGCCATGGGTCTCATGATGGACGGTGATACACCGTATGTATTGAGCGATATTGCCGATGCTGAGGATTTTGCCGGTGATATGGATTTCAAGGTGACTGGTACAGCCAAGGGTATCACGGCGCTGCAGATGGATATGAAAGTGCATGGTTTGCCGGTGGCAGTGCTGCGCCAAGCGATTGAACAGAGTAAGGCTGGTCGGGCATTTATCCTTGATCATATGTTGAGTATTTTGCCAGCGCCGCGGGAGACACTCAGCCCGTACGCGCCGCGGATTGAAAAGCTAAAGATTGATCCGGATAAAATCGGCGCGGTGATCGGTAAAGGCGGCGAGGTGATTAACAAGATTACCAGCGAGACTGGTGCCGAGGTTGATATTAAGGAAGACGGCTTGATTACTATCGCCAGCCCGAACGGCGAGTCAATTGAGAAGGCGCTTGTTTGGATTAAAAGCCTGGTCGAAGAGCCAGAAGTTGGCAAAATCTACGAGGGTAAGGTGGTCAGTATCAAAGATTTCGGGGCGTTCGTGAATATTTTGCCGGGGGTTGACGGGATGTTGCATATTTCACAACTATCGGATAAACGAGTCGGCAAAGTAACTGATGTTTTGAAAGAGGGCCAAACGGTACGTGTTAAGTTAACAGAAATTGATAACCGCGGGCGCCTAAGCTTGACAATGAAGGGAATTGAACAGCGATAATATCTCTACGTAAACGAATACTATACGGAACAGCTTAAATTTTGCTATACTTAGTAGAGATACACTTATAAAAGAGGGGAAGTCTATGAACAATCAACCGCAACCACCTGAATCGCCGCAGCCAGTGCCGCCTGCGCCGCAGCCAGCTCCAATGTCTGCGCCGCCTATGCAACAGCAGCCAGTGATGCCGCCGCAAATGCCAGTTAACAAAGGTCTCAGCAAAGGGGCTTTATGGGGAATAATTGGCGGTTCCGTTGGCTTTTTGCTGCTAATTATCGTAATAGTGGTTGTCTTGCTGCTTAATATGGGGCCGAGCAAAGAGGATTATCGCCAAGCTATTTCGTGGATGAACGATGAAAGCTCGAAATTGAACAGTTTGCAGTATTCGTCTGTGCGCAATCCAGAAGCCTACAAAGAAACAGTTAATAGCGCTATCAAGAGCCGCGACGAGTTAAACGACAAATTGTCGAAATCTAAGATTATGCACGATAAAGATGTCAAAGAAGCTTACGACAAATACAAGAAAGCTTACGACGTCGCTAAACCCGAAATGGAAGGCTTGTCGCAGTACGTGGAGGTTTATAGCGAAGTCAGAAAAAAATGCGATAACGTATTTTATCTTGGCCATATAAGCAAGAAACCAGATGAAGTCGACAAAGAAGTTGACCAAAAATACGGCGATTGCACATCTCTGATGCAGAAACTGAGCAAATCGGACAATAGCAACGTGGCTAGCTTTGGCAAGGAGTGGAGCGATTACTACACTTCGCTGAAGAAATACTATGTCGAATACGCTAGAGCTTATACCAGCGGTAATTTCAGCGCTCGGCCGCGCCGTCCAATAGAACCGTCGACTACTGGCTATACGTTAATTACTAACGCTAGCCGCAAGGTTACCGATAGCGGAATGGATCGGTACTACAACGACTTTTCAAGCGTTGTCAATCAAAAATTAACTGCGCTGCGTTAATATTCGCCGCGCCGGTAGTACCCTCTGTATCAGCAGAGGGTACTGTTTTGGTAAAATGTAATTATGGATAAGCAAGCTGAATTAGACGCATTAGCGGCGGAAATTATCGAAGCTGGGATTTGTTCGGAATTGGCGGCTCAAGCAACGCAGCTGGTGATGGGCGATGGCAATGCTGATGCTGATATCGTATTTATCGGCGAAGCACCAGGTAAGAACGAAGATTTACAAGGTAAACCATTCGTCGGCGCAGCGGGGAAATTCCTCGACGAGATGCTGGCGGCAGCTGGTTTGCAGCGTCCGGACGTTTATATTACTAATATCGTTAAGTATCGGCCACCAAATAACCGCGACCCGCTGCCAGAGGAGAAGCGCCAGTCTTGGCCGTATTTGATGCGGCAATTGGAAATTATCCAGCCAAAAGCGGTGTTAACATTGGGGAGGCACAGCGGCGGCTGTTTTATTCCTGGGCTGCGGATCAGCCAGGACCACGGACGGCCGCGGCGGGTGCGCCTGCACGAGCTGGAGTTTGTGGTAATTCCGCTGTATCATCCGGCGGCGGCGCTATATAATGGCGGCATGCGCCAGACGCTGATTGACGATTTTATGCGGGCGTCGGCGTTTGTGCAGCAGAATAATCCTGAATCGTAAGATTGACACGCTGGCAACCTATAGATAGCTGCTCAAAAGCCGGGGTTTATTCCCAATTCGTTTATTAAACTCTTGCAAAAGCTAGCCTAGTGTAGTATAGTGGATAATCGATATCCACTATATCTAATTCATGAAAGGATTTTATGAAACTATCGGGAGCTGTTGAACAAGCATGCTGTATCATGGCGATTTTAGCTGATCCACAGCGAAAAGCGCCGATAACCAATGACGCTTTGGCAGAAAAGATGGCAGTATCGCCGACGTACCTGAAGAAAATTAGCCGCAAGCTGGTGGTAGCACGGTTGATTACCTCGACGCAGGGTGCTGGCGGCGGTTTCATTTTGGCGCGGGAAATGGGCCAAGTGACGCTGCACGATGTGGTGCTGGCGATCGAGGGCGAAGCGCCGTTTTTTCAGCCTCAAGGAATTGTCGAAAGAGTGTTTGCGTCGCGGCCTCGCCAGGTGGAAATTGGCATGAATATGATTGAAAAAGTCTTTTCCGAGGCGCAAGAGAAGTGGAGCGAGTATCTAAAAACGGTAACGTTAGCAGACGTTGTCAAGGAGGTAATGCATGGTTGAAAAATTAAAGCGGCTGTCAAATAGACGCCGCGTTAATATGGTGCGAGCTGAGTGGCAGCATCTCTGCAAAAACAAAATATTACTGCTGTCGATGGCGGTTATTTCCTTTATTCCGATTATGTACAGTGGTTTTTTCTTGGGTTCAATTTGGGATCCATATGGGCAGGTGAAAAACTTGCCGGTGGCATTTGTCAATGAGGACAAAGGCGCGCAACTGAATGGTCAAACGGTCAATATCGGGCAATTGGTTGAGCAAAAACTCAAGGGTAATCATGATTTGGGCTGGGAATTTGTAAATAAACAGCAGGCTGATGACGGGGTCAATAGCGGACATTTCTATGCGGTGGTGACTGTTCCGACGGATTTTTCGGCAAAAGCGGCGTCGATTACTGCTGCTCAACCGCAGCAGGCGGTGATTCGCTATACGACCACGCCAGCCAAAAATTATATCGGTTCGCTGGTCAGTAATCAAGCGGCTGAAAAAGTCAAAACGTCGGTGGCCGAGCAAATCACTCAGGCGTACGCTAAAGGTGTGTTGGAGAATATCGGTAAGCTCGGCGATGGTCTGGAAACAGCGGCGGGCGGCGCAGCTACTTTGCATGGCGGGTTGTCGCAGTTGCAAGCGGGCGCGCAAACTTACACTGGCGGCGTTAAGAAATTAGCGGCTAATCAGCAGGTCTTAACTGGTGGTTTAGCGCGGTTGAACGATGGATCGCGCCAGTTACAGGCAGGCTTGGGCCAATTGTCGAACGGTTTGCCAAGCGAATCGCAAGTTGTGCAGTTAACAAGCGGCATGAAACAGCTGCAAGCAGGCCTTAATCAATTAAATACTAGCGTGTATAATCCATCGCCGACGCTTGTTAATCAGCAGAGCAAAGTGCAGAGTGAAGCACAAGATCTGGCGCAAACTATGCAAACGGCAGCAGCGGATTTGACGGCAGCAGGCGGGACGCTGCAGTCACTGGGAGCTAATGCGGCAAATTCTGGCGGTTCGACAACTATAACTTTGCCGCAAATTAGCCAGCTTTCCCAGGCGCTTAATAAAACGCAAACGATTAGCGTTCAAGCAGCTGCGCTGCTTAAAGATTTGCAGATACTTACTAAAAGTCTGTCAACGCAGCAAGCACAATTGCAAACTGGCGTCTCTACGCTGAACAACGGCGTTAATCAGTTGGCGCCAAAGGCAATCACTGCTCTTAATGGTTATAACAATCTGCGGACGGCGAACAATCAATTGCTGGCTGGCTCGACATCGCTGGCGAACGGTCTGGCGCAGGTGCAAACTGGCAGCCAACAGCTAGCGAACGGCGCGCGGCTGTTAGATAGCCGCTCCAGTATACTAACGAATGGCGCTTCGCAATTGGCGGGCGGCGCGGATACTTTGGCTGTGAAATTGGCGGATGCTTCCCGGCAACTCAAAATACAACCAACTGGCGCGGCCACTCAGCAACAAATAGCCAGTCCGGTGAAGTCGGAAACGACCAAGCAGGGCGACGTGCCGAATTACGGCTACGCGCTGGCGCCGTACGTGTTGTCGCTGAGCTTGTTTGTCGGGGCGATTGCTCTGAATATTATTTATCCAATCCGCAAAACTTTTGCCGAGCAGGAAAACGCCTTTCGCTGGTGGCTGGCCAAAGCTTCGGTTACTGGCGCAGCGGCTTTCGTTCAGGCAACAATCTTGATGCTGATCATGGTTTACTGCCTGGGCCTGGTGCCAGATCATCCGGTGAATTTCATCGGGGCGATTTATTTGACGTCGTTTGTCTATATGTCGATCGTGTCGCTCCTGGTAATTGTGCTGGACAATCCAGGACGCTTCTTGGCGATGGTGCTATTAGTATTGCAGCTGGGGTCGAGCGAGGGAACGTTCCCGATTCAAACAGCCAGCAGCTTCTTCCAGGCAGTTAATCCACTGGTGCCGATGACTTATTCTATTCGGGCGTTGCGCCAAGCTATCTCGGGAGGCTTGGGCGGTTCGTTCTATGACAATAGCATGTGGGTGCTAGCGGGATTCTTGTTGGTGGCTAACCTTTTAACGATCGGTTTCTTTATCTACCGCGGCAAGCGTAAGTTTGCTCATACTTCGGTGGATGGCGACGATTAATTCTCTTTGAGATTTTTAAGAAATGCCAGCGTCTTTGGGAAAACGGCGCTGGCATTTTAGTTGGCGTAGGGTCATTTTTGACAAAATACGGGCAGTTTGCTAGAATAAAGCTACTAACGAGAGGGATTTCTAGCGAGTAAAAGCACCTCTCTACCTGGTTTTTAGATTATTGTAATAAAAAAAGGAGTATAACAATATGGGTCAGCGGCGACTGGCAACACCCAAAGGCGACGATACGAGTAAACGCCCTTTGCAGGTTAAACAAAAATCAACCAATACTGTACTGAACGCGACAACCACGCGCAAAGGCGAAGTCTTTCGGGCGCAGCGGCGGATGTCGGAAGGCGTGAATGCGCAGGCTAGCCAACATTTGATTAATGTGCCGGTCAACAAATCGGTATACAACGGCTATGGCGGCAAGCAATTCAGTCTAAAAGACCAGCCGAAACGTCCGCGGGCGCCACGGCCAACGCTGAAGGTGATTCCGATTGGCGGTGTCGGCGAGATGGGTATCGGCAAGAACATGACGGCGATTGAATATGACAACGATATCATCGTCATTGATATGGGTTTTTTGTTTCCAGGCAGCGATTATCCGGGTATAAATTATATAATTCCTGATACTCAGTGGCTGGAAGAAAATAAGCATCGGATTCGAGCGCACGTCTTTACGCACGGTCATCTCGACCACATTGGTGCATTCCGGCATATCATCCCGAAATTGCCAGCACCAGTTTATGGCACGAAGTTCACGCTTGGCATGCTGCAGCGGACGATGGAAGAGACAGACGGCGCTTTCACGCCAGAATACCACGAATTAAATCCAGAAAATCATGATACTGTACAACTTTGTGATTCATTTAGTGTTGAGCTGGTACGCGTTAATCACTCGATTCCAGATGCAGCTGCCGTAGTGGTGCGGACGCCAGTTGGCAATATCCTCTCGAGCGGCGACTGGCGTATTGAAGAAAATCCGGTCGATGGCAAGAAATTCGATTTCAATCGGATTAGCGAAATCGCCGAAAAAGAAGGCTTCTTGCTGTTTATGAACGAGTCGACTAACTGTGAAAGCGACGGTACGCATACGCACGGCGAATTCGACATTCAGCACAGTATGGGCGAGGTGATGGATAAATGGTCGAAGAGCCGGATTATTGTCAGTAGCTTTTCTAGCCAATTGCATCGAATTCAGCTACTTCTCGAGGAAGCGAAAAAGCACGACCGCAAAGTGGCGTTCGCTGGCTTTAGTATGATTCAGAACCTAGAGGTGGCGTTGCGTTCGGGCGTGATTAAAGTGCCGAAAGATACCGTCGTTAAGATGGAAGATTTGATTAAACTGCCTGATAACAAGATAACAATCGTCTGTACTGGTAGCCAAGGCGAGTTCAATGCGGTACTCAATCGGATGGCAACTGGCGCCCACAAATACGTTAAAATTAAAGGTTCAGATGTGGTAGTGCTGAGCTCGAACCCAATCCCTGGCAACGAGAAATACGTAGTGCGGACAGTTGATGGCCTGATGCGCGAGGGCGGCGAGATTATTCAAAATGGCAAAACACACCTAACTGGTATCGGGCCGCTGCACCTATCGGGTCACGGCTATTACGATGACCACGTGCGGGTGATTAATGCGGTCAAACCGAAATATTATCTACCTAATCATGGCGAGTTTCATATGTTAGTACACAATGCACGCTTGGCCGAGAAAGAATGCGGTATTCCGCGGCAAAATATATTTGTTTGTGATCCAGGCGATATCATTGAGTTTACTAGCGATGGCGCGCATAAAATTGGCCGCATTGTTCACTCTGGCGGTACGATGTATGATGATGCCGGCGCGGTAGTCAGCGAAGTGGTGCTCAAAGACCGTATCCACATGAGTCAAGAAGGTATATTTATAGTCATATTGACGGTTCAGCGCGGTACGGGGCGGCTCTTGACTAGTCCAGACATTATCAGCCGCGGGTTTATTTATATGCGCGATAATGAAGAGCTAATGGGAATGATCCGCCAATATCTCAAGCAGAAAGCGGCGCGTAGTTTCTCTGGTAAGTATGACATAGAGGTGGTCAAAAAAGAAATCAAAGACGAAGTAACGCATATTTTGTATGATCAGACGCGACGAACGCCGATTGTCATTCCAGTAGTTAATGAAGTTGGCGGCGCAGCGAAAGCGCACGGCCGCGCCCCGCAAGCTAGATCTGCTGGCCAGCCGTTGATGCCGCAGCCGTCAGGCAAGCGTTTCCCGCGCAAACAGACCCCTGATACCGAGACAGTAGTGCCGCGCGACCGCTCAGACAGTCGCTCGTACTAACAGATAGCGCTATTGCTTTTTGTAGTAATTTATGCTACAATAGCAGTATACCCTTTTAGATATAAACAGAGTACAATAGGTAACGGTTATGGCAAAGAAAAAGACGACGCGAACTCGAAAATCGACTAAAACAACTCGTACAGCACGCGCTAGCAAAGCAGCGAAAGCACCAGCACCGCAGCATGAAGTACCCTCTGGGTTTTGGCCGCAAGTTGCGGCGGTGCTATTGATGGCGCTATCGGCATTGCTGGTGGTATCGTGGTTCGGCGCGGGCGGTCCATTGCTTAATCAAATGCTAGAGGTGTCTAAGCGAACGATTGGCTGGGCTGTTTATATAGTGCCAGTTGTCGGTTTATATGTAGCTGTTAGAATATTTGGCGCCGAAAACAACCGATTGCCAGCAGTCATGAAATTTGCCTCAATTTTGATAGTTATTTGGTTCAGCGGCTTATTCGGGCTGTTTCGCGAAAAGGGTGCGCCGTCGACTGGCGGTGTTGTTGGTGATGGATTGAACTCGGTTGTCTTGTCGCTGGTTAATGTACCAGTTGGTGTCTTTATTTATATTTTGCTGATTGCGATTACGCTATTGTTTGTGTTGCAAATGCGGTTTAGTGATATCGCAGGAATGTTCAAGACAGCAGTAGCCAGCAACGAAAAGGCAGAGAACGAAGCTAATGTCCAGGTTATGCGCAAAGCTGCCGAGGATGATCACGGCAAGATGGATGATTTCAAGCTTAATGAAGGCGTGCCGACGGTGTCGCAAGATGATAGTAAGCAAAATACCAAGCTTAAGAATAAACCGCAGGCTAAAAAAGCCGAAGCCGATCGCGATGATAAAATGGCGATGCTGGCGGTTAGCGACCCGAACTGGCAATTTCCGAGCCTTGATTTGCTAGAGAAGAAGGAAGCGCCAGCTGATGCGGGCGATATCAAGCAGAACGCGCGCATTATTCAGGATACTTTGCGTGAATTTAACATTAATGTCGATATGGAAGGCGCCAATATCGGCCCGAAAGTGACTCAGTATACGCTGCGTCCGCCAGCGGGTATTAAGTTGAGCAAAATTACAGCGCTAGAAACCAATATTGCGCTGAATTTGGCGGCGTCGAGCTTGCGCATGGAGGCACCGATTCCAGGTAAAAAAGCTGTCGGTATCGAAGTGCCAAACAGGAAAGCGGCCGACGTACGTATCCGTTCAATCCTCGAGAGCGCTGAATGGCGCCGCCGCAAAGAGCCGCTGAGTTTTGCGATTGGTAAAGACATTTCAGGACTGCCGTTTGTCGGCGAACTTAACAAAATGCCGCACTTGCTAGTGGCTGGCCAAACTGGATCAGGTAAATCGGTAATGATTAATACGCTGCTAAGTAGTTTGCTTTACCGCAACGCGCCGAGCGATATGAAATTAATCCTTGTCGATCCGAAGCAGGTCGAGATGGCGCCATATCAGGATATTCCGCACCTGTTGACGCCAGTGATCGTCGAGCCAGAAAAGACAATGAGCGCGTTGAAGTGGGCGGTCAACGAGATGGAGCGCCGTTATAGCTTGCTAGCCGAAGAGCGAGTACGCGATATCAAGACTTACAATGAACGGGCTAAAGCAAAAGGCAAGAAAATCGGTGTTTCTGATGAAAAAGGCAATGTACAGCAAGTCGATGAGGGTACCATGCCGTATATCGTGATTGTGATTGATGAGATGGCCGATCTGATGATGGTAGCTAAGCGCGATGTCGAGGGTCTGATTGTTCGCTTGGCGCAGAAGGCGCGGGCGGTTGGTATTCATCTGGTGCTGGCGACGCAGCGTCCGAGCGTTGATGTGATTACCGGTCTCATCAAGGCAAACGTACCAGCGCGGATTGCCTTTACAGTAGCCAGCCAGACTGACAGCCAGACAATTCTTGACCAGGCCGGCGCCGAGAAATTGCTGGGCCAGGGAGACATGCTGATCAAAACTGCTAGTATGCCGAAGCCGAAGCGTATTCAGGGAGCTTGGGTGATGGACAGCGAGGTGAACAAAATTACTGATCAGCTGCGGATGCAGGCGCCGCCGCAGTACAATGATGAAATCGTTAGCCAGCCAGTGCAATTGAATGGTAAGGGCGGTGTAGTGATGGATTTCGGTGGTAATAGTGGCGACGATATGTTCAAAGATGCAGTGCAAGTGGTAGTGCAGATGCGCAAAGCCTCGACATCGTTATTGCAGCGGAAGCTACGAATCGGCTACTCGCGAGCGGCGCGGATTATGGAAGAAATGGAAGAGCAAGGAATTATCGGTCCGGCAGATGGTTCGCGGCCGCGCGAGGTATTGATATCTAGTGTGGACGAGATTAGCGCTGGCGGCGATTTCTAAGATTACTGAGCGCCAACATATTCGCCGAGGATAGTAACCTCGTGATTGCTGCGCTCAATGTCGCGGATAGCTTGATAAAGCGGTTGTCCAGCGCAGTCGACGACAATAAAAAACTTGTATTTCCAAGGCTGACCGACGATTGGCTGCGATTGTAATTTGGCGAGATTGATACGGCGCTTGGCGAATATCTGTAATACCTCGACGAGGGCGCCAGGCTGATGGTCGGTGGTGATGACCAGAGAAGCACGATTAGCATCAGCGGGCGTATCGGCTGGTTCAATTACTAAGAAGCGGGTGATATTATCGGGATTGTCGTGGATGGAACGCTGTAGTATTGGCAAATTATATAATTCAGCAGCAGTTTGGCTAGCGATAGCGGCGCATTGCCGGGAGCCATTTTGCTTGATAAATTCGACGGCGCCAGCGGTATCAAAAAATTCAATTGGTGTTGCCTGCGGTAGGTGTTCTTGCAAGAAATAGCGGCATTGAGAAAGAGCTACTGGGTGAGAATAAACCTCAGTAATGTCACTGATTTTGGCGTTTGGCAGACCGATTAGCATTTGCTCGACAGGCAGCTTGATTTCGCCGACGATCGGCGCACTGCATTCCTCGATATAACGGTAAACTTCGTTAATGCTGCCAAATAGGGTGTTTTCGACCGCTGTAACGATCGCGTCGGCGCTACCGTCGTCGTAGGCGGCGAAAACTTCGCTAAACGTTGTGCAGGGAACGAGTTTGGCGCTAGCGCCGTACCATTGGCGGGCGGCCTGGTCGTGGAAAGAGCCAGCTTGGCCCTGGATAGCGATATGCATTCTAGTATCATAGCATAATTGTGATTTTGACCACAAAACTAGAGGGTGAAAGTATTAAACTTTGCTAGCAGGGTATTCAAGGATTGTAATGGCTAGATAATCGTTGGTATTTGGCATGAAGCACATAAGCCTGCGATGAGCGATGAGCAAATGCGCGAAGCAACAAGTATAGCAGCCGAGGTTGTTTCGGGTAAAATTAGTGAATTTGAAGGAGAAGATCCTCGCTATACTAGCAGGGACGGCAGCTATTCTAGTTATAGCGATAGACAAGACAATTCTGTGGACTTTTTTTACGTATAACATAAATGAACCTATTCCAAATCCGATGACTGGTGAGACTGAGAATCCAGGTACATATGTCGCAATCAATGTAGAGAATAATGTCAACAGAAGTGTGTATGATAAAGGAAAAACATCAGAGACAAAATTTACGTTTAAATCTAATAACCCTCAAGATTACAATAATCTAGTAGCTGACGGCAAATTAACCAGAGACGAGGTTGATGAGTTCATGAAAAGAGTTGATGTTAGCATCAGCGAGATTTCGTCGCTTTACGACGCTAATGAAGACGGCGAGCTGACGCCTGAAACGTTAAAGCATAATGCTCTTACTGGCGGCGATGATAAATGGAGCTTTAGAGTAAAACCAAAATCTGGTGCAAAGGGATACGAAGATAGCGGTGAGATAGGAAATGTTTTTACAGGTGAACACGCAGTGGAAGAAGTAGACAAAGTGGTTGATTATGTAAAACGTGGTTGGGATAAAACAAAATAATAAAAATATAGGTTAACCGGCAAATCAAAACGCCCGCTTAAAAGCGAGCGTTTTGATTTGGTCGCGCGAGGCGGAAGGTTGCTTTTGTTGACATTTTTACTATATTGTGCTATGATAAAAGAGGAATAAGATAAATAAACATGACTGAAACGACTACCACCAACGGCGAAAAGCTCCGCTCGCCGGGACCTGAAACTACTAGAGAAGAAAGTGCCCTGCGAAGATTCGGGAGTGCTGTGACTAGGCTGGTTACTAAAGGTTTACGCGCTGACCGCGGTACTAATCGCGGCGCCGAAACTATGCAGCCGAGCAGTAGCGACAGAGCTGGCGTTGATTATCCTGATGCTAGCGAGGAAAAACTTGATGAGAAAACTCTGCAGATAATTGAAAAGATTGAGAATAATTGGACTTTTCGCATTGATACTAGCGGTTCTGGTAACAATTTTGTACCGAATAGCTATCCTGATTTTGCAAGTGCCATTGCCAGTGGCAATTACGAATCAATAGAGGAGTTGATGCCTAATATACGAGAACTGACAGCGAACGATAATAGGCTTGATCTGGAATCTGGAGATTATGATGAATTTTTGTCGCTTTTAGTACAAGACATAGTTACGATGCTCTTCAGGAAACATTATAAGCACATGCCAAAACTTACAGCTAGTGCGCGTCATGCTATGCAGGAGCAGATTGACTCAATGCATTCTCTTAATGATGGTGACGTTGACTATGACAAACGTGAAGAAGATGTGGCTAGACTACTGAGTGCCGAATTAGCCTTACCTGAGGAAGTGGCTAGTGAGTTTGAATGCGCAATTAGCTGCCGGGTGGCCGAGATGCTCGAAGACGTTTCAAGTTCAAGGGGCTGGAAGGGGCTTGATTTGTATGTAGGCTGGCTGGCAGATCATGGTTTTCCGCCAGAGCGCTGGCCGCAAGACGCTAGAGAGCGGGAGGATTTTCCAGAACCGCTGCGCCGAATGATTGACGAACGCGAAGGCGAAAAAGCAGTGGAGCTTGATCGCGCGATAATTAGATATTGTATAGAAAGGACAGAGGTGTATGACGACAACGGTGAGATGCGTCCTAATGTCTACAAACGGAGTTGGTTGATACAAGAGTATTTCGCGGGCCGCTTGCCAAAATTAAATCGTGAGATGATGCTTGTCGGTACTTCGGATGTGATCGTTGCTTCGTCTTCTAAGAGTACGTACGAACAGATTAATGTATGTAATGATTATATTCAAACTGTCCGTGAGATTGGGCAAGATAATGCTAATAAGTTGAACGAGAGACTTGGTATAATACACTTTTCTGACTGGAACCCGAGAGTCTTGGAGGGTACTCTGCATATATTAGAGACTGGACGTACTGAATCTGGCAATCCAGCAACGGCTATCATCAGGGGAGACAGCGGGGATTACAACGATTTTTTTCGTAGTATTCGTAGTATAACGTCTGGCGATATATTGGCTGTTGAGGTAAACCATACAGACGCGTTGTCTGGAATAACAGAAGATCTAAAAAATGCTGGTGTCAATGATGATACGTTTGATACCGTTATCTTGTTTGGACATGGTGATGAAAACGCATTTCATATGTCGTGTACAGAACATATAAAACCCGATCCCAATGAGTGGTATAATAAAGGTGGCGTGCGCAAGCTGATGCAAACGTTAGACCCAGACACTATTATACTGATATCATGTCATCCATTTAAGCGAAGAGAAGACGTCGAGCAGCTTGCTATTAGTGAAGACTTACAGAGGCGGCAAGGTACGGCAACGGCGCTATCTATAGCGTTTTCGGGCAAACGAGTTTTTAGCGGTTTAGACGGACTAGTTCGTTGCTGTACTTATGAGGATGGTGCTGTCAGCTTTGAGACTGAGGATGATAAAGGCCGCAGATCACCAACAGCAGCACTAACTAGATATGGATTAACAAAAGCATATAATGAAGAAACGGATGGATGGTAAATAAAGAAATGGGCGATAATGGCAGTAAAAGAGAACTGATTAAACTTGTGCGAGAAACTGGAGAAGTTGTTGATAACAACGAGGAATCCGCACGGAATTATCTGAGTGCTATAGCTAGTGCGATATATTATACTGCGTCGGACGGTAGCGAGACTCCTGGTGACGCTTCTACAGATGTTGTCCTTTCCCGGTTTGATAAACATGGTAATCCGTCTGAAGACGAACCTGACGTTTATCGTATCGTATATCAGGCTAGCGCAAACGGTGGGATTGGTGACTGTAGCGTGTACAAAATTGTCCCCGGCGAAGACGACCCTCAGGAGCTTACTACGCAAGACGCGAACCTTGATACGTGCAACACGTTGGGGCGGATTTGGCGTAAGCTAGTATTGCGGCGAGCAGAATCCAGAAACTTTGACGATAGATAAATTTTATGCGCAGAGATACTGAACGTCCTCCAGCTAATGATGCCGAGAAAGTCGCCAAAGGACTCTCAATGGTTAGTTTGATATGGGAGGCAATGAAACGTATTAAAAGAAAAATTACGCCGGTATTGATTATTCCTGAGAATGGAGGACCTAAAATCATGTCAGAATATTCGGCAGATGAGCGTGATAGGCTTGTTGCTGCAAATACAGGCATGTCGCAGGAAAAGTTAGCGCCAGTCGGTGTTGAACATACTGAGTCAGAGATCGGCGCAGGTGTACCACAGGAAGGTAGTCTGTATGCCGATAATTATCGACTCATACCAGCACAATCAACGAATGATGAATCTGAATATGAGCCAGAAATCGACCAAGCTGCGCCAACCGGCGAAGTTAGCCCTGAAGACGCCGCTCGGCTATTAGAGTCGAGAAGATTTGTTAGGACTGCTCCGCGTTTAACCGACCAATTGGCGGATGAAGAGACTAGAAGCAATCTCATCACGTATATTGCTGAGACGCACAGTTCTCTGAAAACTGTTACATCGAAAGATCGATACAGAGACAATAGAGCAGAATTGACGGAATACGAAACGCTGCGCCAGCTTGAAGAGTTTCTTGACTATATAGAATCCTTAAACGGTGAATGTGCAGCTAAAGCTAAATCTATGCGCGAGAATTTGACGTTTATTGGCGAAAAAGAATACAAAGAAGCGGCGGCTGGCATTGCCGCCAGCTGGAAGGCGGCTCTCGAGGCGAATACCGATTTGCAGATTTGCACTATCGCTGGCGAGATTGGTAGAGAAAAGATAAAGAGTGGTGAATATCTGCTTGATAATATACTAGCTGACTTCACCGAAGAAGATTGGAAAAGGTACGGTGGTAGAATCATTGTCGATAGAGATGATATTGCGCAGGTGCAGCAGAAAAAAGAGAATCTGCGAGTCGTGCTTTTGGATGATTGGACTATTAGCGGCATGCAGCTTAAAAATGTTTATAATTTGCTAGTTGAGCAATATCCCGAAATAAAAGATCGAATCGAAGTGCAATTGATTGTGGCTAATAAACAAAGGATAGAGAAAGGATTTTTGATTGACCGGTGGATGGGCGATGAAAAGAGAATTCCTCTTAGAGCATATTTCTCGGCGCATGAAGCTAAAACGGCAGAGAACGGAGCTTATATCACTGGTTTTCATTCTTCTGTTGACTATGATTTCGAGACGTTGATACGAAGAATGCTTAGGGAAGTTGAATATAGAGAGGATAGGCCTGAGCTAAAAGGAAAGGTATCTATGCCTCCGGGAACAAATATTGTGCGCCCGTATCGCAAAGATGGGGTGACAAGAGCTAGTCTAACCAATATTGAGAGAGCTCGCCAGTACTGGCGCGGGCGGCTTATGGCAGAGCAAGGAGATAGCCATGCTATACTATGAGAGTATGGGAGAGGTCGCTGAAAAAGCCGTTAACTATTTGTCTACTGATTTTCGCGCCGGGCTAGATGAAAAAGATTCTGCGAGAATTAAAGAGGCGTCAGAAAAGCTGCCGCATAATGTAGTTCTTGAGGGAATTGGAAACCGAATGCTAATCCGGGATTTTCTAGTGCAGGCAAAAGGAGAGCTATCGAAATATGTTTCGACTGTTGACGACAGGGAATCAGATTTGGAAGGTAGCACGCGGCGCTTGTTTAGTATCATAGACGAGAACTTAGATGGAATTTGCCAGGCTGCCGAAGAGTATAAAGATGAGCCGGGTGGTCTCGGTATGGAACGTTTTCGCCGAGCATTTCAGAATTCAGATAATGCTGCTATTATAAAATTGGCGGAACATATTGCTCAGATGGATGTTGATACGATATTAGCGATAAATAATCCGTATACTGTGATGAAGACTATCCGATCTGATATTGTTGAGGAATTGTGGGAAAACGTACAGAGCTGCCGAGAAGCTGGCGATAGTTTAGAAGTTAGAGAAAATATTAAAGAAACAGCGGCGGAGTTTGTCGAGGTTATCGATCGAAATATTCTGGGTAGCATGATGTATGGCGACGAATATGCCGCTAACCATACTTAGCAATTAGCCATAGCAGGTCTCTTTTTTGTAAATTGGGTAGTATATATAGCATGCGGAGCCTGCTTTTTGCTGCAGAGGCGATGGGGGCTGCGGGCGGCTAGCTTTTTTGCGGCGGATAGGTTATAATACTAGTGATATTAAACCTAAGGTTGCGTGAGATAACGTAACCATCCGTACGGATACCAAGGAGGTAATGTATGAGAGAATACGAGCTGACGGTTCTTATTCGGCCTGATTTGGAGGCGAATTTGGACGCGGTGCTTAGCAAGGTCAAGCAGCTGATCGCCGATAACGGCGGTTTGGTCAAGGCCGAGGACAATTGGGGCAAAAATCGCCTCGCTTACAGCATCAAAGGCGAAGATTTTGCGGTATATGTGTCGATGGATGTCGAGCTGCCAGCAGACGCGCCGCTCAAGATTAACAATGCGCTGAATATTAGCGACGAAGTTATCCGGTATTTATTGGTTAAGATAGATCACAAAGCGCGTGCCGCTCTAGCCGAGGCCAAGAAGCGCGCGGCTGAGCGCGAGGCTGAAAACAGCGAAGATTAAGCCATAAATAGGAGGGAAATCTATCATGGCAAAGGGGTTTAACAAAGTAATATTAATGGGAAATCTGACGCGCGACGTTGAACTGCGGACAACGACGAGCGGTCAGAGCGTAGCTAATTTTAGTTTGGCGGTTAGCCGTAGCTGGCGCAACCAAGACGGCCAGCAGCAGGATCAGACCAGCTTCATCAACTGCGTGGCTTGGGGCAAGCCGGGCGAGATTATCTCGCAATATGTCAAAAAAGGCGCGCCGCTTTTGGTAAGCGGCCGGCTCGACCAGCGTAGCTACGAAGATAAAGATGGTAATAAGCGGTCGGCTGTCGAGGTGGTAGTCGAAGATTTCAACTTTGTTGGCGGTCGCAACGACAGTAATACACCAGCATCGACACCGCCGCCAGCGACTAGCACCAAAGATGTGGTCGTCGAGGATATCGACGATAAGCCAATCGACTTAAGCGAGATCCCATTTTAACGATTAGAAAGGATTATAAAATATGGCAAAAAAAATGCGCAAGGATGCCCCAGTAGTATTCTCGTATAAAGAGGTGAAGACACTGTTGCGCTATATTAGTCCGGTGAGCGGCCAAATCGAGCCGATTTCCAAGACGGGCTTGAGTGCTAAATTGCAGCGGATGCTGGCTCGCGAGGTAAAGCGGGCGCGTCATCTGGCGCTGTTACCGTTTGTGACGCGAGATTAGGGAATTTTCCAGCGTACGAAATGCTTTGTCGTGCGCTGAAGGGTATTTCTAAAGACTCAAAAGGAGATGAAATGTATCAACCAACTGATTTGAAAAAAGGCGTAGTATGCCAAATCGACAGTCAACCGTATCGAGTGATTGACTACAACCAGAAAGTGATGGGCCGCGGCGGTTCTATTGTTAATGTCAAATTGAAGAATTTAATTACTGGTGCGGTTATTCCCAAAACTTTTAAAGGCCAAGATAAGATTGAGCCAGCCGAGGTGACTAGCAAAACTGTCCAATATTTATACAATGACGGTTCAGCTTTCTTTTTCATGGATCCGAATAGTTTTGAGCAGTTTGAGTTGTCGGCCGATTTGGTTGACGAAGCTAAAAACTTCATGAAAGAGGGCGACGAGCTGGCTTTGCAATTCTTTGACGGTAAGGTGATTACCGTCGAGATGCCAAAAAATGTTTATTTGGAAGTGACCTATACAGAGGCAGTGGTTAAAGGTGATACGACTAGTAGCGTTTTGAAAGATGCAACGCTTGAGACAGGCGCGGTCGTTAAGGTGCCAGCTTTTATAAAGGTTGGCGATATTATTTCGGTTGACACCTCTACAGGCGAGTATCGCGAACGCAAGAAATAGCTTATTAAACTAAAATAAGTGTTTCGCAGCGTGTTAAAATGTAAATATGACTAACAAGCGAGCGCGTGCCGCTGCAAGTAGTGCTAAACGCCTGCACAAAAAAGTTAAACAAACATATCGTTCGGTAATGCCCGAGCAAAAACGCCACCGGATGTTAGTTTGGGCGGCGTTTTTTGTTGTAGCGGCGATTTTGGCTGTGCAAATATTGTATCCGCTTGATCGAGCGCTGCCGCTAGCGCGGATGAATGGCTGCTGGGTTGGTTGGCAGAGTGAGACAGATTTGGCTAACCAAGCAACGTTAGTATTCCAGCGATCGAAAATTAAATTTATTATTGGCGGCAAACCGAGCGGTATTTATACGCTAAGTGAAGCTGGTGCTGATATCAAGGCTGAAGAAATGGCGAGTCGACTGGCGAACTATCCCTTTTGGCTGCGTTTGGTGCCGTTTTCGATATTTTGGCAGCTGCCAAATGTGCAAACGCTAGATCTAGCTTTCGCGCTGCCGACATTAGAGGTTTTTGCACAAAAAACTAGTTCGCAACTGTCGCGGCCGCCAATAAACGCTGGCGTGGCGTTTAAAGACGGTCAGCTAACGGCGGTTAATGATGTGCCAGGACATTTGGTGAGTGCGCAAGCTATCAAAAACGTGCTGCAAACAACCAAGTATTCATTTGCTGGCATGACGGAGCTTCGAATTGATGCTAAGTTGCAAGAGGCGTCGCGGCGCAGTACGGCGTTCGCTTCTGTCCGTAATCAAGCCGAGCAAGCATTGGCTCGTCCTTTGACGATTCGCGCTGCCGATCAGACGTTTGCAGTTAGCAATGCTGAGAAAGCTTCGTGGCTAGAGTTTGGCGAAACAACAGAAGGTGGCACGACGCTCGCGATTAACAGGCAAAAACTACAAAGCTCAATTGATAATTGGTCAAAAGCAGCTGGGCATCCGGCTGGCCAGACAAATATCAATATTGAGAACGGGCGAGAAGTCTCGCGAACCACTGGTGAGAAAGGTAGCCAAATCGATGCGGCTTCAATAGTGCAACCAGTCACTGATTATCTGCTGAGAGGCCAAGGTGGCGGCGTGATCTTGGCGGCGATGACTGATTTAGAGCCGAGTGTAATTTATAATAACCGCTATACTCCTACCGAAGATGGCCTGCGAGCTTATGTACGTGATAAGGCACGTAATGGTGCTTGGTTCTCGATTCGCCAGCTGGGCGGCAGCGGTTGGTCGGCAGATGCCGATGCCGAGGAGAGTGTCGTTAGCGCTAGTACTTATAAGTTATTTGTTGCTAAACGCTTGTTTGATGAGATAAATGCCGGGGGAATTAGCTGGAGCGACCCGATGCTTGATACGACAGTGTCGGGCTGCTTTGATCGGATGACTATTGCCAGTACTAATCCATGCGCGGTGGCATGGCTAGATAGATTTGGCCGGCAAAATCTGAACGATTTTGTTTACCGACTAGGGTTTTCGCGGGCAGTGACTTTCACGCACGCGCAGGCAACTCATGTGTCGGCGGGTGATCTGACGAAGTTCATGGTCGGATTGGAGACTGGCTCGCTAATTGGCGGAGCGCAGCGCGAGCGGCTGTTGTATTCTTTGTCGCACCATCCTTACCGTTATGGTATACCGACGGGTAGCCAAGCGCGCGAAGTTTATGATAAGGTTGGTTTTTTGTGGAACTACGTGCACGATACGGCGATTGTCCGGCATCCGCGCGGTACTTACGTGATGACGATTATGACTCAGGGCAAGTCCTATGCGGCGATTGCGGCGATGACCCGCGACATTGAGCGGATTATGTATCCATAGTAGAATTGAGGAATGAAGCAACGGTTAGATAAATTAATGTTGGTGCGCGGATTGGTAAGTTCGCGTTCGGAAGCCGAGAATTGGATTCGTTTGGGACGTGTGCGTGTTGGCGGACAGACGGCAGCCAAGCCGGGGTTGTTTGTTGATGAATCAGCGTCGATTGAATTAGCAGTGTCAGAGCGTTATGTGTCGCGGGCCGGACTAAAATTGGCGGGCGCGGCGAAAGCTTTTAATTTGGATTTTCATGGCAAGACGGTATTGGATATTGGCAGCAGCACTGGCGGCTTTACCGATTTTGCGCTGCAGCATGGTGCGAAGAAAGTATACGCTGTGGATGTTGGCACCGATCAGCTGCATCCGAGCTTACGCGGCAATAAACGAATTGAGCTGTATGAAAAAACTGACATTCGTGATTTTGTGCCAAGTGAAATTCCGGATATAGTGGTGATTGACGTGTCGTTTATTAGCTTACGGCAAATTTTGCCACACGTTGCGAAAATCGTTGATAAAAATACAACGATAGTAGCAATGGTTAAGCCGCAATTTGAGGCGCAACGCCAACAGCTGACTCGCGGTGGTATCGTCAAGAATGACGGCGTGCGGCGGGCAATCTTGCGCGAGTTCGAACGGTGGGCGCGTGCTAATTTCATAATTATTAATAAAGCAGATAGCGAAGTGAAAGGTGCGCACGGCAACTTGGAGCGGTTTTATATATTGAGAAAAGCTGGAAGTTGTTAGCGGCTTATGCGGCTGGCCGGTGATTCGCTGGCAAATTGTGGCTTAAACTATATCAAATCTAAGCGATTAAATGCTAAATTATTTACTAACGTTAAATCTAAACTCAACTACATCATCTGGCTGCATGACGTAAGTTTTGCCTTCGGTGCGGATTTTGCCGGCGGCGCGAGCGTTAGCCTCCGAGCCGGCAGCGACTAAATCATCGTAATTAACAACTTGAGCAGCGATAAAGCCCTTTTCGAAATCAGTGTGAATGACGCCGGCAGCTTGCGGCGCTGTCCAGCCCTGGTGGATTGTCCAGGCGCGAACCTCTTTCGGTCCGGCAGTTAAGTAGCTTTGTAATCCGAGCAAATCGTAGGCGGCGCGAATCATTTGCGTTAGTCCGGCTTCTGGCACGTCGTAACTTTGTAAGAGTTCAAGCGTATCGCTGGGGTTAAGGCCTTTAATCTCGTCTTCAAGCTTGGCGCAGATGAATAGGCTGCGAGAGTGTGGCACGAGATTGCGCAGGCTCTGCTTCTTGTCTTCGCTAGCCAGGGTTTCTTCATTGACGTTGAACACATAAATTACTGGCTTGGCGGTCAAAAGGTGTAAATCAGCGATATCGTCGGGATCAACGCTGGAGATTTCGTTAATTGGCGTGCCAGCGCGCAGTTTTTCAGCAAGCACTTCTAAACGATTTTTGATATCGCTAGCTTTGGGGTTGGCTTTGGCCTCTTTGGCGAGGCGAGCTAGGCGAGTTTCTAGCGTTTGCAAGTCAGCCAGAATCAGTTCGGTATTGATAGTATCGATATCGCGTTTTGGATTGATAATATTCTCGACATGAACGATATCATCACTTTCAAAAGCGCGGACGATATGGACAATGGCGTCGCATTGGCGGATGTTAGCTAGGAATTTATTGCCTAAGCCTTCGCCTTTGGAGGCGCCGGCGACTAGCCCGGCAATATCGACAAAAGTCACGGTAGCCGGGATAATTTTCTCGGCGTGGTACATTTTGGCGAGGACGTTTAAGCGCTCGTCGGGTACCGGTACGATGCCAGTATTTGGTTCGATAGTGGCAAAAGGATAATTGGCCGCCAAAATATTATTATTAGTTAAAGCATTAAAAAGCGTGGATTTGCCAACATTCGGCAAACCGACAATTCCGATAGATAAACTCATAATCCTACATTATAGCATTTAAAGGGTATTGTCCGAAAAGTAATTATCTAAAAAGCTTGCGTTTTTTACTTTGCTTATGCATAATATAAGGTATATGAAAATTCAAAAAGGGATGGGCGATTTCTTTGCACTCGACATCGGTACCAACGCGGTGCGAGTATTGCAGCTAGCTGCTTCTGGCCAGGGCAGTTGGAATCTGGTTGCATACGGATATGTGCCTGTCGATCACAAAATTACCGCGAGCGACTCGCCAGAAGCGCGGCGCCGGCTCGGCGAGGCCACGATGACGGCAGTAGGCCAGTCTGGTATTCGTACTAAAAATGTAGCGATTGGCTTGCCGTCGAGCAAGACCTTCACTACGGTTATTGACGTACCAGCGATGAGCGAAGCGGAACTGCGGGCGACTATGAAATACCAAGTTGATCAGTATATTCCGATGAGCAGTGACGAGGCGAAAGTTGACTGGGCATTGCTAGGCGGTTCGCTAAAGTCGCAAAACCAAAACGAAGTATTAATCACTAGCGTGTCCAAGCAATATAGCGAAGAACGTTTGGAATTAATTGAATCGCTTGGACTGAATGTGATAGCTGAAGAGCCAGATCCGTTAGCGATGGTGCGAGCGTTAGTGCCAGCGACTGCTAGTAATTCAGCTTATATGCTGGTCGATATGGGCGAGTTATCGACAGATATCGCTTTGACTTATGGCGATACGCCGCGGTTAATCAGAACGATTCCGACTGGACTGAACTCGCTAGTTAAGGCTGTAGCTCAGAACCTGAGTGTCCAAGAGGATCAGGCTCGCCAGTTTATCCTGAAATTTGGTCTAGATCAAAGTCGCCTCGAAGGGCAAGTCTTCCGTGCTGTCGAGATGACGCTTGATAATTTTGCTTCTGAATTGTCAAAATCGATTAAATTCTTCCAGAATAGGTATGAAGATGTGGCCGTTTCTCAAGCTTTGTTATCTGGATACGGCGCGACTGTGCCGCAAATCGATTCGTATTTGGCGGGCAAGATTAATATATCAGCGGTTGCAACTAGCCCTTGGCAAAATATAAATGTCTCGCAGAGCATGCAGCAGCAACTAGCGCCGATTGCTAACGAGTTTGCTACGGCGGTTGGCCTGGCGAAACGGAGAAACTTGTCATGATTGAAGTAAACCTAATACCAGACGTTAAGCGGGAATATTTGCACGCTCAGCGGGTTCGTAATACGGTGATATCGGTATCAATGTTAGTGGCTGCAGCTGCGGCAGGTGCTGTGATTGTGTTGGGGCTTGCTTTGGGGTCGCTGCAGTTTGCTAGCGGCCAGGCTGATAACTCTATTAAAAGCAAATATAAAGAACTTAGCGATAAACCAGATATTAATGATCTTTTGACTATTCAGAATCAGCTAACTCAGATTGATATGATCAGTAGCAATCGAGGTGTTAATTCACGCATCTTTGATACTTTGAGCGCGGTTAATCCGCAGGCGCCAAACAACGTGACTATGTCAACGGTACGTTATAACGCGTCAGAAAAAACGATTACCATAGAAGGTTCAACCGCTGGCGGTTTTAATGCGGTAGACGCGCTTAAAAAAACCATTCTTAATACTAAATTGAAATACACGAAAGATTCGGAATCTGCAGAGACGCCGCTATCTAGCTCTGTGAGAATTACCAACACGGCGTATGCCGAAGATTCTGGCGGAGAGAAGAAACTGACGTTTACTCTGACGTTTTCTTATCCCGAAGAATTGTTATCGAACAGCGTTAAAAGCTTAGTAATCGTTTCGCCGACTGGCTCGGTAGACGTGACTGATTCAAAAAAGCACGTGCCAGATTCGCTGTTTGAGGCAAAGACTTCAAACAAAAAGGAGGATAAATAATGGCGGAAGCAAAGAAAGATACCTCGCTAAATAAGCGCCGGCAAATTGATCGTAGCGGCCGCGTAATGTTCGGCTGGGTGGCAGGCGCGTCGGTTTTGGTTGGCTTTGCACTGGTTATTGGCGGTTTTCTAGTACAGCGCATAGTTTTTGAGACGAAAGTTCTAGCCGAAAAGAATCAAACGACATCGACGCTTGATAGTAATATTAAGACGTATGACGGTTTGCGCGACAATATCCGCGTGTTAAACACCAATTCGGCGCTCGGCTCTGCAAAACTTAACGACAAGGAAGACCCGCTGCGTGTTATCTTGGACGCTTTGCCAGCTGACGACAACTCGCTAGCACTTGGCGCCTCTGTGCAAAATTTAGTTGGCCGAGTGCCTGGCGCTAAGCTTGAGTCTTTCCAAACAGTTTCTTCGAACGAAAATTCCTCTGACAGTAACAAAAATAACAGCTCGTCAAGCGACAACAATGCCGATAATTCTAGAAGTGTTCAACAGATAGCCTTTACGATGGAATTATCAGCCAGCAATGCAGATATACTGCGCAATGTTTTGCGTAATTTCGAGAAGTCAATTCGCGTGATTGATATTGACGAATCAACGATTGAAGCGTCAGATTCTAAGTTTACGATGTCAATTTCTGGACATGCTTATTACTTGCCAGGTAAAACAGTTCAGCTTAACAAGAAGGGGATAAAGCCGTGAAGAAGAGCGATATAGCGATGATTGTACTGATTGCCGGTTTATCTATGCTAATAGCGTTTACTATTGGTAACAATATTCCTGCGCTTAAGGCGCCGCGGGTTGGTACTAGTGTTAGCACGATTGAGAAAATGAGCAGTGATGTCAAAGAACCAAGCTCGGAAGTTTTTAATTCTAATGCCATAAATCCGACAGTAGAAACAATAATTGGTTCATCTAGCTCGCCTAATTCATCTGATGCGACTAGTCAGAGTCAAGATCAGAAGCAGGACCAGAAGCAAAACAGGTAGGAGTTTTTTCTAGTGGCGCTGATGACCGATGACATTCAGGAGAAACTCATCAAGCTCTTGGTTAACGAGGGCTTGGTTTCTCGCGAGGTTATTGATAGAGCCACTAAGCAGTCGGCTAAAACGAACAAGCCGTTGTTGACGGTTTTGGCAGATATCGGCGAGATAGACGACGAGCTGTTGACTCATGCCATTGCTCATGTTTCGGGCGTGCCGTATGTTAATTTGACGGCTAGTATTATTGACCAGAGTATCCTATCGCTGCTGCCGAGTGATATTGCTGAGCGCTTCATGGCGGTGCCGCTAGCCGAGGTGAATAATCGTCTGGCGGTGGCGATGATTGATGCCAATAACGTCCAGGCGGTAGATTATTTAGCCAACCGTATTCAGCGGCCGCTCAAGGTTTTTATGGCATCGGAAGCGGGTGTCCGTCATGTTCTCGACCAGTATAAAACCGACTTATCAACCGTTGACGAGGCGGCGCAGGCTACTCAGGCCGAGGCTATTCAGTCGTCAAGCGATATCAAAACTATCGTCCAGGATTCGCCGATTAGCCGGGCATTGAGTACTATCCTGGAGTATGCGGTCAAGAGCCGCGCTAGCGATGTACATATTGAACCGCTTGAAAAATCGCTGAAAATACGCTGCCGCGTCGATGGCGTACTGCGCGAGGTCATGCAGCTGCCGAAGAGTATTGAGCCGGCGCTAGTTAGCCGCATCAAAATTTTAT
>CAJPLU010000005.1 GCA_905371595.1 Candidatus Saccharimonadota bacterium | reverse complement strand
ATGCAGCTGCCGAAGAGTATTGAGCCGGCGCTAGTTAGCCGCATCAAAATTTTATCCAATTTGAAAATCGACGAACATCGCATTCCGCAGGACGGTCAATTTGCAGTTAATGTGGCTGGCAAGGAAGTCGATCTGCGCATTGCTGTTAGTCCGGTTGTTTGGGGCGAACAGGTAGTGATTCGCCTGCTTGACAAAACTGGCAACACGTTCGATCTCGAGCAAATGGGCTATGTCGGTCGAGCCTTACGAATGATTCGTAAAGGCATCAAGCGCCCTAACGGTATGATTCTGACAAGCGGCCCGACTGGTAGCGGTAAATCGACCAGCTTATACGCGCTGATTAAAGAGATCAAAACTGACGCGATTAACATTGTGACGCTTGAGGATCCGGTTGAGTATAAGATGGACGGTGTCAATCAGATCCAGGTTAATAATGATGTTGGTTTGACGTTTGCTAATGGTCTGCGCAGTATCTTGCGCCAAGATCCAGATGTAGTGATGGTTGGCGAGATGCGCGATAGCGAGACAGCTAACCTTGGCGTGCAAGCAGCACTGACGGGACATCTGGTATTCTCGACACTGCATACCAATTCGGCGGCCGGAGTATTGCCGCGCTTACTCGATATGGATGTCGAGCCGTTCCTGATTGCTAGCACGGTCAACACAGTAATTGGCCAGCGGCTAGTGCGCCGCGTGTCGCCGCATCGCGATGCTTACTGGTCGAACCCGCTTGAGACGCAGATGATTCTCGAGACGGTGGGGCATTTATTGCCGAAGACCAAAGAGGACGTAGCGCGCGTGTCCGAAGATTTGGGCTACAAGGACTTGCCATTAGCCAATCAACGGGCCTACGTGCTGGTCAAAGGTCGCGATACGCCAGCTACGCCGCATGGCTATAGTGGTCGGGCTGGGCTGTACGAGGTAATGGATGTAAATGAAGGTATCCAAGACCTAATTGTTCGCCGGGCCACTAGCAACGAGATCCAGCGCAAAGCAGTCGAGGATGGTATGATTACAATGCGCCAAGACGGCTACTTGAAAGCCTTGCAAGGAATTACTACACTAGAAGAAGTAAACCGCGTAACGTCGGCAGACACAGCATAAAAGGAGGGGACAATGCCAGAACAAGAATTACGGATTGAAGTTTTACTAGAGGAAGTCATCAAGCGCCGAGCTAGCGACTTGCATATTCAAGTTGGTTTGCCGCCGATGCTGCGGATTGACGGCACATTGATAGCTATTGCTGGCTTTGATGCTCTCGATGAAGCGCAAGTCGAGTCGCTGGTATTTGCAATCCTCGACGAAGATCAACAGCAGATCCTCCTTAAGGATAAAGAGTTTGACTTTAGCTTTGCTTTCGGTACGCTCGGACGATTCCGGGTTAATGCTTTCCATGAGCGCGGTAATTTGGCAGCAGCGCTGCGCTTAATTCCAAATGAAATTAAATCTGTTACTGAGCTCGGCATGCCGCCGGTAGTGATGAATTTTGCCGATTACCCGCGCGGTTTGGTGTTAGTGACTGGGCCGACTGGCTCTGGCAAGTCGACTACTCTGGCGGCGCTGGTTGATAAGATCAACTCTGAAAAATCGCAACACATCATTACTATCGAAGACCCGATTGAGTTTACGCATAAGTCGAAAAAATCGGTAGTGGTGCAGCGCGAAGTTCATTACGATACCTATTCGTTCTCAGCGGCACTGCGCTCTAGCCTGCGCCAAGACCCAGACGTGGTACTCATCGGCGAGATGCGCGACCTCGAGACTATTTCGGCAGCAATTACCATCGCCGAGACCGGTCACTTGGTGTTTGCGACGCTGCACACCAACTCGGCGGCGCAATCAATCGATCGTATGATTGATGTCTTCCCGCCGCATCAGCAGCCGCAAATCCGCGCGCAGCTCAGTAATATTTTGATGGCAATTTGCTCGCAGCGGTTAGTACCAGCGATCGGCGGCGGTCGGGTGGTATCGGCTGAAATTTTGATTGCTAATCCGGCTGTTCGTAATGTTATCCGCGAAGGCAAGACTCATCAGCTTGACGCGATTATTCAAACCGGTGCCGACCAAGGTATGCAGACGATGGATCGCACATTGGTGCAGTTGGTCCAAAGCGGCACGATTACTTATGATAGCGCGCGGGAATTCGCTGTTGACTTGACCGAATTTGAAAGGTTAATCAGGGGATAGTTAATGAAAAAGTTTACCTACGAAGCACGCGATAAAGCGACGGGGAACATTGTCAAATCGCTGGTTCAAGCTGAATCCGAGAGCGAAGCCGCTAAAGCGCTGACTGCTCAGGGCTATATGCCGCTATCAATCAAGGAGGAAGTCGAGGGCGGCTGGCTAGCGCGCTTTACCAACCGAATTTCTAGCAAGGATAAGATCATTTTCTCGCGCCAGTTGGCAACGTTGATCGGTGCTGGATTACCGTTGACGCAAAGCCTGCATACGGTATTTGAACAGACTGCCAACAAAAAAATGCAGGAGATCGTCCAAGAAATCATTGCCGACGTTGAAGGCGGTAAGACATTATCTTCGGCCTTTGGCAAACATCCAGAAGTATTTAACAAAATTTTCATTGCGCTAGTTACCGCTGGCGAGGCATCGGGTACGCTTGATGATGCACTAAAGCGGATTGCCGACCAGCAAGAAAAAGATGCAGCAATGGTCAGCAAAATTCGCGGCGCTATGGTGTATCCTGGTATTGTCCTAGCGGTGATGGTTGCGGTTGGCGTATTTATGATGGTAACAATCGTGCCGCAGGTTGCCAAGTTGTACTCTGATATGAAGAAGACCTTGCCAGTTTTGACATCAATTTTAATCGGAATATCTAATTTTGTGATTAATTTTTGGTGGTTAACCTTAATTTTATTAGCGCTAGCAATCTTTTTTGCGCGGCAATATGTTCGTACCGAAGCGGGTTCGCGTTTGCTGGACAATCTGAAGCTTAATATGCCGCCATTCAAAGGTATGTTCCGCCGTCTTTATATGGCGCGGTTTACGCGTATGGGACAGACCTTGTTAGTTACTGGCGTGCCGATGCTGGATATGCTGGCTATTGCCGCTGAGGGTGTTAATAACGCTGTTGTAGCCGAAGAGATTACTAGAGCTGCCGGCAAAGTGCAGAGCGGTAAAGCGCTTTCGGCTGCTTTGCAGACAGAGGATTATATTTTGCCGATGGTGCCGCAGATGATCAAAATCGGCGAGCAATCGGGTAGGATTGACGAGATGATGGGCAAGACAGCACAAGCTTATGAGGACGAACTCGACGAAGAAATTCAAGCGATTTCAACAATGATTGAGCCGATTATGATGGTAATTCTGGCTATATTCGCTGGCGTGTTGATTGGGGCGGTATTATTCCCAATTTACAGCCTAGTCGGCAGCGTACGATAGGTCTAGACAACTGAAAAAACCTAGGTTATACTGGGTACAGTTGAGCATAAGTTCAAAGGGAAAGGTGGAACTAAATTATGACAAAACAACAGATTAAAGACCGTGGTTTTACAATCATCGAGGTCGTTTTGGTACTGGCGATTGCTGCACTGATTTTCTTGATGGTGTTTATTGCGTTGCCAGCGCTGCAGGCTAGTCAGCGCGATACAGCTCGCAAGAGCGATGTTAGTATCGTGTCAGCTGCCTACAATAGCGCAGTTGGTAGTAATCGCGGCACTACTTCAGTTGATTCTGGTGTTTTGCGGAGATTCGTAAATGGTGTTTCTGATAATACTGATATTACAAAGATTGAAGTACGACAGTATACTGAAAAAGTGACTGTCGATGACGCAAGTATCATAGTAATCAGTGAGGCTAAATGCGACGCCTCACAACCTGAGGGTGTTCAAAAACTTAGCAAAGGGACGCGCCGCCAATACGTAACGATTACTAAGCTAGAAAGTGGTAATAATGCAGCATACTGCTTAGATGCGTAGCTAAAACTTTAGAGTTAGCTAAGATTAGCAAAAAGGTTGCGCAAAAGCGTAACCTTTTTGCTATACTAGACGTATGATAGTTATATCAATTGCTATAGTGTGCGGGGTATTCGGGCTGGTGCTTGGCAGCTTTGCCGGAGCGCAAGTCTGGCGGCTGCGAGCTCGCCAACTTGTTGCTGACAAAAAGGCCGGCGAATCGTATAACAAGGCCGAATACAAAAAATTATCGCCGCTCCTGAAGGGCAAGAAGCAGCAAGACCGCTCGCGCTGCTTGAGTTGCGGGCGCCAACTCGGTTTACGCGATTTGATTCCGTTAATCAGCTGGCTATCGACGTGTGGTCGTTGCCGATATTGTGGTAAGCGCATTGGCTGCTTTGAGCCGTTGATGGAATTATCTCTCGCGGTGGCATTTATGGTGTCGTTCTTGGTCTGGCCATGGCACCTGGCGGGGTTGCAGTGGGCATTGTTTGTTGTTTGGTGTGTATCGTTGGTAGCTCTAATCATGTTGGTCGCTTACGATATCAAGTGGCGAATTCTGCCAGACTTTCTTACTGTTTCGTATGGCCTGGTCTCGCTAGTCTTTGTAGTGTTGCGTTATTTTATAGTTAATGACGTTAAATTATATAGTTTGGCAATAGCGCTAATAATTATGTCGGGTGTTTATGGCGTGCTCTACTTGATATCGAAAGGTAAGTGGATTGGTCTAGGCGACGTGAAATTAGGTGTTGGCTTGGGGTTGATATTGGCTTCGTGGCAGACGGCTTTTGTTGGGCTGTTTCTAGCTAACTTAATTGGCTGCGTCTTGGTGATTCCAGGACTTGCTAGCAAGAAACTCAAAGCTAATAGCGAGATTGCTTTTGGCCCGTTGTTGGCCTTAGGATCGTTTATTTCGTTTTTTGTTGGTGCGCGAATTATGGACTGGCTAGTGATTGCATCGTTTTTCTAGTATCAATGTTATGATGCTTATGCTAAAATAGTGATATGAATAAGTTGTCGGGGGGCTTCACAATTATCGAGGTAATGTTGTTCCTGGCTGTTTCGGGGGTGTTGGCTGCTGGTATATTGGCGACAGTTGGCGGTACTATTGGCGCTCAGCGTTATCGTGATGCTGTTGACTCGTTTGCCGATTTTATCCAAGGCCAATATGACAAAACCGTGAATGTTCAAAATGACACAGAAAATCACAATGAGTGCGGGCTTAATGCTGATAAAGACCGGATAGTCGTTAGCGATAGCAGTACAGTATTGGCAGGCACTAGCCGCGTGTGCATGATTGTTGGACGTTTTATATCGTCGGTTGATGGCGTTAACTTTACAGCACGGCCGCTGTATATAGCGACAGAAAACGAAGACCAAATGAACAAGGCTTTATTATCGCAAGGCGATTACGATTTTTTGCAGAGGGCAGCCGATAGGAGCGCGTTGTCGGCTACTAAGTCGGCGCTGCTAACCACCTCAAATACTGGCCACTCTGTTGATAATTATGCGCTTGGCTGGGATACTCGAATTGATGAGAGTAAAACTGATCGAATAATCTCGATCGCCATCGTACGGTCGCCAGTCAGCGGTGTTATCCACACGTACTTTTCTAACAAGACAAGCGTTAGCGACACGATAACGGCAGGCGGGTTAAATCAGGCGAGGCTTTGTGTTGACCCTAGCGGCTGGCTAACTGGCGCGCGGTTAGGCGTGCGGATTGACCGCGATGCAGCATTAGAGAGCTCGGTACAAGTTGTCGTGGAGGGCTGCTAGATGCGTTATAGTCGCGGTGACACCATTATTGAGGTAATGTTTAGTTTCGTGGTATTCAGCTTGTTGACCGTAGGAACTTACATAGTTATGAATCGCGGTACGCAGATTGCCCAGCGTTCGCTTGAGATTACGCTTGTCCGCCAGCAACTTGACGCTCAAGTGTCCCTTATTAGATATGTTAAAGATACTAATCCTGCGCAGTGGGCGGAGTTAACTAGCAGCAAATTTTTGGTCAATAATCCACTTGATGTTGTGAGTGCCAGCTCAGATGGCTGCCCTGCGCCTGGCGGCCGTGTTGATTTAGCCACTGGCACAAATGCCTTTTTTATGTCGGTTGATCAAAAGAATGATACAGTTCTGCCGGTGCGCGTTTTGAACACGACATATTCGCCGCCTTCAGTTTACGCTAATGTTGATTTAATTAACGCTAAAACATACGGTATTTTTGCCCAAATTGTTCGAGCCGAGCAGAACTCAGGCGTAAATACTGCTAAAGCTTACGATGTGTATGTGAATGCTTGCTGGGATAGTGTTGGCGCGGCAGCGCCGTTAACTATAGGAACGGTGACGAGGATATATGACAAGTAATAAGAATACAAATCAGATACAGGGCTTTACTCTAGTAGAATTGCTTTTAGCTATGACTGGGGTGGCGATACTTTTGGTGGCAGTGGCAACTACTACAATACAGCTGATGAACATGTATCACAAAGGTATCACGATTAAAACGATTAATTCTGCTGGCCGCGAGGTTGGCGATATGATAAAGCGTGATGGCTTGTCGGCAAAGGGTCGAGATATCGTTCAGGTGGCTCCTAGCGATAGCGGTACTGGTGGTTTGGGCCGATTGTGTTTTGGCTCGTATACTTATGTTTGGAATACGCCAGATAACTTGAGGTCAAGGGACGCTAGTGCTGGCGTGGTTTACGACGATGATCCTAGCCACAGCAAAATCGTTTTTGCCCGCGTGGCTGACCCGGATGGCTCTCTATGCAAGGCGACGAGAGGGCAATACCCAAAAGTGATTACTAAGGGTGCTCCGATGAATGCCGTAGAAGTACTAGGCGATAAAGATACCGGTCTAGCGATTCACAATATTTCTTTGACCGATCTATTTGTCGATAGTAATAGCCGAGCTGGCTATACGATTGGTTATACGCTTGGTACTTATGAAGAGGACACTTATCGTAACGGCATAATTAATTCTAGCGATGCGCAGTGCTTGGCGCAGTCTGAAGAAACCAATAACTATACTTTTTGCGCGATTAATCAGTTTGCGGAAACTATAATTACAGAGAGGGCATCATGACGCATTCCAAGCAATCCGGCCTAGTTTCAATTATTGTTGTAATGTTTACAGCCATATTATTAATGGTAGTATCAACTGGCTTTATTCGCATCATGGTTCAAGAAGAATCGCGCGCTTCCAATAATAACTTGTCGCGCACCGCCTACGAATCCGCGGTGGCGGGCGTCGAGGATGGCAAGCGGGCGATTATGGCTTGCCAGCGCGGCGGCTCGGCTAGCGCTGCTTGCAAGGCGATTGCTGCTAAACGTTGCAGTACAATACAAGATGCTGGCATAATTAGTAGCATAAGTAATACTGCTATCACTATCAAGAGTGGTACTAGCTTACAATACATTAGCGGACAGGCTTATACTTGTGTATTGATTGATTCGCAAACAAGCGATGTGGTGTATAGTCTCAAGGAGGGCAGCTCGCGCGTTGTACCGCTGCGCGTCAACAAAGATACCTCTATGATTAGGCTTCAATGGATGATGAAAAATGATAAGGTGTCGACAATATCGTCTGCTGATGGCGGCGACACTTTACCAAAACGCGTGGAATGGCCGGCTGATGCGCCAGCGCTATTGCGTATTCAAGCGGTTGTTCCAGAGAGCACGACAGTTAATGGGCAACAAAGTTTTGATAGCTCAATTGTCTCGACTGCCTTCTTGCGTCCGTCTGGTATTCGCGCGCCGAGAAATTTGTTAGATAGTACTGCGTTTAATGCGGTGGCGCCACAATCGGTTCGTGCTGCTGGTAGCGCTACAAACGCGATAGCAGGCGTCTCACCAATTACGTGTTCAGCGGAAGCTTTTGATAATCATCAATATGCTTGTTCGGCCTATGTCACATTGCCGCGCAATCTTGTTGCTGGCAATCCAATGGCTTTTTTGCGAATCACCAGTATTTATAACGACACTGACGTTAGATTATCGTTTGATAATATCGGCGATGGTACGATTAAATTTGACGGCGTGCAGCCAAAAGTCGATTCAACTGGCCGAGCCGGTGATGTATATCGTCGCGTATCTAGCCGGATTAGCTCGTCTAGCAATATCAATTATCCTGAATATGCAGTTGATATTACGGGCAGTCTTTGTAAAGACTTCTCGGTAACTAATCAAGGGGTACCTTCGGCATTAACATGCAAAGTTATTCCAGAAGAGCAGTAAAACCGTAGAACAATAGAGATAATTGAATAAAAAATTTATTCAGTGTCGGTGTGAAATTGCTCGTAAATGTCTTTGAGATGCTGGTCGGTTACATGGGTATATACTTGAGTGGTAGCGATACTGCTGTGTCCGAGCATACTTTGTACGCTTCTGATATCGGCGCCGTTCATTAGCAAATCGGTCGCAAAGCTATGCCGCATAGTGTGCGGACTGACGTGTTTGGTGATGCCAGCTAGCTTAGCGTATTTTTCGATGATTCGCTGAATGCTGCGCTGCGATAGCCGCCGATAATCGCCAGAAGTGCTAGTCGTGCCGCTATTGCGGCTATAGCTCAGGAATAGAGGTTGTAAAGAATCGGTTCGCGCCGATAAGTAATCCTGGACGCGTTCAGCTGCCCGTTTGCTGATAAAAACCGGGCGGTCCTTCTGTCCTTTACCGCGGACAGTAAACTCGCGGCGCTGCATATTGACGTGATCTTTATTAAGCCCAACGAGTTCCGATACGCGCAGTCCGCTAGAGAAGAGAAGTTCGAGAATGGCTCTATCGCGAAGTGCTGGCAAACTATCATCATTAGGTACTACATCAAGCATACGCTGCACCTCGTCGCTGTACAAAAAAGTGACTTGTTTGCGGTGAACTCTCGGCAATTCTATTTTGTTCGGCGCCATACTTTTGATATCGCGCTTACTTAGGTAATCCAGGAAACCTCGCAGGGCAATGAGGTGATAATTCTGAGTAATAAGCGATAAAGTGCCGCCGCGATCTGTCTGATAGCGATTGAGCCATAAGCGATATTTTCTGACCAGCTCTGGGCGGATGTCATCAACCTTTAAGTCGAACCCAGCGAATTCTAGAAAACGCTCTAGATAGTGGCGATACGCCTCGCTAGTCTTGATTGATCGTCCGCGTTCAATTTGGAGATACTCCATGAAATCTTCAATCAGCTCTGACATATCCATAAGAACATTGTACGTCGTTAAGGGTAGATAAACAATATATCGAACAAAAAAGTTATTCAAAATATTTATAGTAAATAACTTAGATATATCTGATATAATAGCGGTAAAGCAACTGTATAAATAGGAGGTATAAATGATGGGTGATGTAGAAAAAACACTAATTGTCTTTAAGCCGGATTCGGTGCAGCGGGGCTTAGTTGGGCGTATTCTGACGCGTTTCGAGCAGGTTGGACTGAAAATAGTCGCTACTAAAATGATTGCGCCCGACAAGCAGCACTACTACCGCCACTACGAAGAAATTGGCAAAATGATCACTCGCCGCGGCAAAGAAAAGTTTGACGTTACGTTAGAAATGATGGTTCAGGGGCCGGTTATCGCGATGGTGCTTGAGGGTGTCGAAGCAGTTGATCTGGTTCGCAAACTTGTCGGCGCGACAGAACCAAAGAGTGCTGCCCCTGGTACCATTCGCGGCGACTTTTCGCACATGAGCTTCCAATATGCTGATAGCGAAGGCAAGGGAGTACCTAATCTAATTCATGCTAGCGGTAACATCGAGGAAGCCGCAGAAGAAATATCGCATTGGTTTAGCGATGATGAGTTATATAGCTATCATCGAACTAGCGAGCGCTTTACTCGCTAGTGCTTGCGATGTTACACTAATCCCAGGGCCCCGGTAGCTCAATTGGATAGAGCAGTTCCGTCCTAAGGAAATGGTTGTAGGTTCGACTCCTGTCCGGGGTACCAGGATATTACTATGGCAGCAGAATTTGAAGGATTACACAACGGCGAGAAAGTATTGCTAGTTTTTCGACGGCACATCATTGCTATGCGGAAGGGTTTCTACTCGCTGCTAATTCCGATGACTGTTGGCGCAATACCGTTCTTGATCTGGCAGACTAATCTTGATTTGCTTTGGATATTTTTTGGCGGTTTTGTGCTTGGCTTAATCTTGTTTATTTATCACTTCTTGATGTGGTTTTATACTGTGTATGCAGTGACTAACGAGCGCATTCGCCAGATTACTCAGCGCGGCTTCTTTGGCCGGGATGTTGTAGAAATAAATCTAGATAAGGTCCAAAGTATAAGCTATAATATACCTGGGTTTAGCGGCGAAGTGTTCAAGTTTGGTACCATCATCATGCGTACTTACGTTGGTGATCTGGTTATTCGGCTAGTCGAGCATCCTAGCAAGATATATAATGAGTTGCAAGATGCAGTTCACGAAGCCGAACTAAGGAGACAGAAAATATATGAAGAAAATAAAGTTGAAGCGAAGTAAAAAGCAACCAGCTCCAGCGGCGAGCCGTATTACTAATGAGACTATCGCTGAGCATCGCGAACAGATTTTAGCTGGCGGCCGCAGGTTTAAATATCCGATTCAATACACCAAGCATAAGCTGATTATTAATACAGTACTTATTTCGATGGCCAGTATCATTCTGCTATTAGTTGGTTGCTGGGCGGTAATGTATCCGATGCAGAATACTAGTACTATAGCTTATCGAATTTCTCGCATTGCAATGTTGCCAGTTGGCAGTGTTGACGGCGAGCCAGTTCGGTATAGCGATTATTTGGTGCAGTACCGAGCTTCTGAATATTACTTAAATAAATATGGTGAGGTTAAGGTCAACTCCAAAGACTGGTATGTTCAGCTTGACGACATTAAATATCGTTCAATGAATCTAGCCCAACAAGCAGCTTACGCTCGCAAACTGGCTAAACGCTATAATGTTAGTATTTCGCGAAAAGACGTTAACGATTTTATTGACCAGGAACGTACGACGATTAACGGCCGCGTGTCGCAAGAAACATATGATGCGTCGATTCGTATGCTTTATGGAGAGAGCGCTGACGACTATCGGCTAATTGTCGAAAACGGGCTGCTAAAAAACAAAGTCGCCTTTGCTATGGATACAACTGCAAAAGATCAGGCTGATAAAGCCTTATCTTTACTGAAGTCTAATGGTGACTTTGCCAAAACGGTTGAAACTATCAATAAACAATCGACCGAGGGCAAATTATCAGCTGGCAATAGCGGATCAGTTGATATTAGCAGTAAATTTAATGGACTTAGGGTTTCGGATATTTCGAAAACTCCAGTCGGCAGCTTATCTGGTATTACAAGGAGCACTAATGACGATGGTTACTACATAGTAAAAGTTGTTGCGAAAACTGACAAGAAGATAACCTTTGAATATATTCATATACCGTTGACGGCTTTTAAGTCGCAATTTGAACAGCTAAAAAAGAGTGGTAAGATTAGCGAATATATAACCATTCCAGATAACAGCCAAACTGGCGGTGCGGTAGTTAACCAGTAGGCGTTTTTCGCTTGCACATAACTAGGTAATGATATATAATGCACACTGAATAGTTTGCGCTCGTAGTGAAGCTGGTCTATCACGCCTCCCTGTCACGGAGGAGATCGCCGGTTCGAATCCGGTCGGGCGCGCCATAGAAAGCGTCCCACGAAGTGGGGCTTTTTCTATGGCAGGATTGTTTGGCTTTTGTTATAATATAGACGTATTGCCGTCTTAGCTCAGTTGGTAGAGCGGCGCATTCGTAACGCGCAGGTCGCCGGTTCAATCCCGGCAGACGGCTCCATAGTTTATAAGTTATGAAAAGCGAAATCATTAAGTCATTATTAGGTGTTCTCAAGAATAGGACTCTTGTTCTTTTTCTCGTAGCGATGCTAATTTTAGATATAGTTTGTTCGATTGCCGTGTCTATGCAGATTACGCCCAGCGAGATTACGGTTTATTCGCGTTATACTGCTTTCGGGCAAGTACATTTTTACAAAGATCACTGGCAGTATTTATTATTATTTTCTGGATTTTTCACGTTAGTAACTGTCATCCACGGCGCGCTAATGATAAAGTTTTATCTGTTGGAAAAAACAACAACTGCTAAGGCAATTGGATGGTGCGCTTTTATCATTATGCTGATTGCTGCTATGTACGCTTTTGGCGTCCTATCTTTAGGACGGGCGGCATGAGTTGTCCAGACTTAGAAATTCCTCTTGGTAAAAGGTCGAAGCTTTATCGTTTTTTTGAGATGCTGCCAGCGTTAATAAGTTATGGCATGTTAATTTTGTTAGTAGTTTTATCAGTACTTAGTCCTTTTCTGGCAGCTATTTACTTATTGTTATTGGTGTTAACTACGTTTGTTAAGGCTATAGGCATTTCTTATAGAACTTTGCTGGGTCACCGGCAACTTGTTCGGGCCGAGAAAATTGATTGGAGTGCTCGACTTGATGATCTATCGCAGGCTGCTGCGGGCAAGTCGCCCGAGATTAAAATTAATAAAAAAGATTTTGAAGCCGATGTGCATCAGCAAACTATTCTGTCTATCGAAAAAGGTGAGTTGCAGATCATAGATCCCAGAGATATTTATCATGCAGTACTAATTGCTGCTTATAATGAGTCTTACGAAGTATTGAAGCCGACGGTAGATTCAGTAAATAATACAACATATCCGAACGAAAGGTTGATTGTATATTTGGCTTACGAAGAACGCGGCGGCGAGCAGATGGCAGAGACTGCCAGGCGTCTTCGTGATGAATACGCTGGCGTATTTTGCGACTTTCGGATTATTCAACACCCTAAAGATTTGCCGGACGAGATACCGGGTAAGGGCCCAAATATTACGTATGCAGGCTATGACCTCAAGCAGTGGTGCGACAATAAAAAGATTGAATATAACCAAGTAATCGTTACAACCCTTGATAGCGATAATCGGCCTTACTCAACCTATTTTGATTATGTGGCGTATAAATATGCTGTTACCCCTAACCGCGAAAGACTATCATATCAGCCAGTGGCTTTGTATTTCGGTAATATTTGGGATGCGCCAGCACCAATGCGGGTGCTAGCAACGGGCAATTCGTTTTGGACTATTATTGGTAGTATGCGGCCGCATACTTTGCGTAATTTTGCAGCTCATAGCCAGCCTCTTTCGGCGCTTGTGAGTATGGATTTCTGGAGTAAGCGCAGTATTGTTGAGGATGGTCATCAGTATTGGCGTAGTTATTTTTACTTTAAAGGTGATTATAGTGTTATGCCAATCCATGTTCCTGTATATCAAGATGCCGTGTTATCAGACACGTTTAAAGCAACGCTTATCAGTCAGTTTAAACAGTTGCGGCGCTGGGGGTATGGTGCTTCGGATATACCATATGTAGCAGTCAGATTATTTACGCGCCAGCGAACAGCTCCTTTTTGGGAAACATTGGCAAGATTCATACGACTAATTGATAATCATGTTAGCTTAGCTACGATGTCAATATTGGTTGCTTTTGGTGCGTGGGTGCCATTATTAACCAATCCCGAAGCTTCCAGAAATATTTCTGCGCATGCTCTGCCGCTAATAGTTAGTCATATTCAACAGGTAGCAGTTATCGGAATATTTATTACGATTCTACTGATGCTGAAGATGCTGCCTCCTCGTCCAGAACGCTATAAGCGTTCGCGAACCGTTTTTATGGTTTTGCAATGGTTTCTGATGCCTGTTACATCAATCTGTTATAGCTCTGCAGCATCAATGGCAGCGCAGACGCATTTGTTGTTAGGTAAATATCTTGAGAAATTTGATGTAACCGACAAGGCAACGTTGTCGTCGCGTGCTAAAACAAAGGCCAAGAAGGATGCTCTCAAGAAAGCTAGACGTAAATCAAAATTATAAAATTATCATTAAGTTTTAAGCTAAATAAAAATGGGTGACAGGTTTATATTAAAAACAAATTATTATAGTAAACGAAAGATTAGTCTTTTAGCTGAGACTACCACCAACACTGATCGCGAGACACTGAATTACTTTACGTGATTACAATACCAAGTAAAGCAGTTCAGCTTATTGTGTTATTTGAGCTCGTAGTAAATGGTATAGCGGCTTAGTCGAGATTGCTTTTTGTATGTTGTAGATTTTGTTTTGGTATGTTGTTTAGTCATACTTCTATATTAGCATAAGTAATATTTTTTGTCAAGTTAGATAATTCATAATGATATATCACCAGACGCATAGAAATGTTGATTAGACACCGAATAACGACGTGGAAAACTTTTAATATTTGTGTATAAAATATTATGCAAAATAAAAAACTTGCCGTCTAAATTACGGCAAGTTACATGATTGCTCTGGTGGGCAATAGAGGATTCGAACCTCTCACCTCTTCAACGTCAATGAAGCGCTCTAGCCAAATGAGCTAATCGCCCAGCTGCACTTAATGGTAGCAGAAATCAATACGTATTGCAATATGACAGAATAGCCAGTAATATACTAAGTAGACGTTGACGGAGTCTAACCACCTCTTGAGTCTCGTGTTGGCGGTTGCGGCGCACGTAAAAAGTCGGAGCAAGAGTAATAGCCAAGGTGGAACCTCCCGTTTTTGGGACCGAGGCACGCGCGTAAAAACGCTTGCGTGCTTTTATATTTTCTAAAAAGGAGGTTCATTATGAACGAACAGCAATTACAATCAATGCGGCACAGTTTGGCGCATATTATGGCGCAGGCGGTGCAGCATTTATGGCCGCAGGCTAAATTCGGTGTTGGGCCGGCTATTGATAATGGTTTTTACTACGATATTGATCTTGGTGATGTAAAGATATCGGAGGATGATTTTAGCCGAATCGAGAAAGAAATGCGAAGTATTATTGCACGCGATCTGCCGTTTACGCGTCAAGATGTGCCGGTTGATAAGGCGATAACTTGGGCGAAAGAAAACAATCAGCCTTACAAAATTGAATTGCTTAACGACTTGAAACGGTCAGGTACGACGATAGCGAAAGACCTAGCGGGCCAGAAGCTTGGTTCTGCCAGCGATGATGAAAGCAAGGTTGACACTGTATCATTGTACTCGCAGGGTGATTATACTGACTTATGTCGTGGCGGTCACGTTGAAAGCACCGGCAAGGTTGGAGCTTTCAAGTTAATGCGCGTTGCTGGTGCGTATTGGCGCGGTAATGAGAACAACCCGCAGATGCAGCGTTTGTACGGTGTCACTTTTGCGACTCAAGCTGAACTGGACGGTTACTTGGATATGCTAGAAGAGGCAAAGAAGCGTGATCATCGTAAGCTCGGTAAAGAACTTGATCTTTATACTATGTCACCGCTTGTTGGCATCGGTTTGCCGTTGTTTACGCCGCGCGGTACGGTTCTGCGCGAAAAGGCAGCGCAGTTATCGAACGAACTGCGCCAAAAATACGGTTTTACGAAAGTTTGGACACCGCATATCACCAAGAAGGATTTATACGAAGCATCAGGACATTGGGCAAAATTTGGCGACGAACTTTTTTTGGTAACTAGCCAAGAGACTAGCGACAAGATGGCGCTCAAGCCGATGAACTGTCCGCATCATACTCAGATTTTTGCCTCGCAGCCGCGCAGTTATCGCGAGATGCCGATACGTTATTTAGAAACAACGACCGACTACCGCGACGAGAAAACTGGTGAGCTAGGCGGTTTGAGCCGTGTGCGTTCGTTAACTCAGGACGATAGCCACGTCTTTTGCCGGCCTGACCAAATCGAACAAGAAATTAATAATTTGCTAGCTTGCGCGCAAGAATTGTACGATATCGTTGGTATGAAGTTGCGCGTGCGATTAAGTTACCGCGACGATGGCGAAGGCTATTTGGGCGAGTTAGAATTGTGGCAATCAGCTCAATCGCAACTCAAAGCTGCGGTCGTCGCTAAAGGTCTTGATTATTTTGAACAGGAAGGCGAAGCAGCTTTCTATGGGCCAAAAATAGACTTCATGGCGACCGATGCGATTGGACGAGAACATCAGGTTGCGACAGTGCAGTTAGACTTTGTCCAGCCTGAACGTTTTGGCCTTGAATACATAAATGAGTCTGGCGATTCGGAGCGTCCAGTAATGATTCACAGCGCATTGCTTGGTTCAATTGAACGCTTTTTGAGCGTGTTCATTGAGCATACGGCTGGCTGGTTTCCATTCTGGATTGCACCTGAACAGGTTCGTATTCTTACAGTTAATGATACAGTAAATGACTATGTTGATGAAATTACATCAGTCCTAAAAACAGAGGTATTGATGCGTCCTATAAAATACAACGAAGTAAGATTCACAGCAGATACGCGTAATGAGTCGTTAGGCAAAAAAATCCGTGAGGCAACTGTTGTAAAAATTCCAGTACAAATTATAGTTGGTCCAAAGGATAAGGCTGCACGTGTCGTTAGCGTTCGTACTCGCGCGGGCGAGGAGCAGGTCCCTATTGATCAACTAGCTGAATACATTCAGAGCATTCAATAATGAAAAAATTAGCTGCCGCTGTTGAGCGCGATAATAAATTGCTAGCAGCAGCTGACGTAATAGATTTGCCGCTAGTCGTTATTGCTGGTCCGACTGCTAGCGGCAAAACTGAGCTAGCGATTCGGATCGCTAAAAAATTTAACGGTGAGGTCATCTCGGCTGACTCGCGAGCAATTTATCGCGGACTCGATATCGGTACAGCTAAACCTACGTCTGAAGAACAACAAGGGATACCGCATTGGGGCATTGATATGGTCGATCCAGGAGAGAGGTTTACGGCAGCAAATTTTAAGGTGTATGCTCAGCAAAAGATTAGCGGAATTCGTTCACGCGGGCATCTGCCGATTATAGCTGGCGGTACTGGTTTGTATATCGATAGCGTACTGTACGATTTTAAATTTACGGCATGTTCAAACAATCTTGATGAACGGCGTAAACTTGAGAATAAATCGTTAGAACAGCTTATATATCATTGCGAAAAAAACAACATTAAATTGCCGAAAAATATAAAAAATAAGCGACATATTATTAACGCCATTCTACGCAGGGGGGAAAATCCTCTCAAAAATGATAAAATAATTAGCAATACTATACTAGTAGGTATAGCGACAGACAGAGACATTCTAAGAAGCAGAATTGAAGAGCGGGCAAAAAATATTGTAAGTAATACAACAATAAATGAAGCTATACACGCGGCAGAGAAGTGGGGCTGGTACAACGAGGCAATGACTGGGAATGTCTATCCGCTTATCAAACAATATCTAGATGGCACAATTAACGAGATTGAACTTGAGCGAAAACTTTGCGTACTAGATTGGCGGTTGGCTAAACGCCAGCTTACTTGGCTGAGGCGGAATAAGGATATTAAATGGTTTAGTATTGATGAAGCATGGACCTACATCGTGAACAATCTAGATAAGAGCTCTTAGATATGATACTCTTATACTAAAGGGTTTACGGTATGATTGACGCATTATTTGGTTCAAAAACGAGAGTAAAACTTCTGCATCTCTTTCTTAACAATCCTGGAAAGTCGTTTTATGTCCGCGAGATTACGCGGTTGATTGGCGAACAGATAAATTCTGTGCGCAGAGAGCTATCTAATATGCTTGATGCTGGTGTGCTGCTGAGTAATACAAACGATAATAAACTATATTACGAGATTAACCGCTCTTACATTCACTACAAACCGCTCAAAGAGATTTTTACTAATAATGATGTTAGCAAGCAAAAACCAAAAAGATTTTCAAAACAATCTGCTAGTAGCGAGACGGACGATTGGCGAATTGCTCTGGCGGCTTTGCCTAAAGCAAAAATTGTGATAGCGGCAGGTGTATTGGTTCGCGGTTCAGCGAGCAAGGTTGATTTATTGATCGTCGGTAATGTCGAATCTAAACGTGTAGCGGATGTAGTAAATAGAATAGAAATAAAAGTCGGTCGGCAGCTAACGTTTAGTAGAATGCTGTACGACGAATTCTATTATCGCTTGAGCGTGCATGATAGGTTCATTAATGATATATTATCAAGCAGACACGAAGTTGTAGTAGATAGTGAAAATATTCTGCAGCGATAGAAATGAAGGAGGAAAAAATAGTGTTTGACATAGAATACAAAGGCGGAAACACGATTGTACTTTCGGGTAAAAAGACTACTATTATTACAGATCCGAAATTGTCGTTGATCGGACTAAAAGATGCCAAAACTACCGGTTGCGTTGAACTTGCTACCGAGGATCGCTTCGCTGTTAAGGCGGATGGCGCAAAGCTCGTAGTTAATGGTCCTGGCGAATACGAAATAGGAGATTTTGTTATAAAAGGAATTGCTGCTGTTCGACATCTTGATAGCGGCAGCAATGAAAAACTAGATACAATTTATCGGGTAGAATGCGGTAATGTTGCTATAGGTGTTATTGGTAACATTGAACCAAAATTAAACGATGATCAATTAGAAAGTCTTGGAGTGATAGACATCCTAATAGTTCCAGTCGGTGGATCTGGCTATACGCTTGATGCCACGAGCGCTGTGGCTTTGGTTCGTGCTATTAGCCCGAAGGTTGTCGTGCCGATACATTATGCTGATAGCGGTATATCTTACGAAGTGCCACAGGATTCGGCCGAAGTTTTTGTTAAAGAAATGGGTGCGCCTGTCGAAAATGTATCTAAACTAAAAGTAAAGAATGACTCCTCGCTACCAACGGTATTAACGACGTATATATTGTCGCGAACGAGATAATATAGTCTAAGGTTAAATAATAAAATCCCCCTGTTGTAGGGGGATTTTACTTTGTGGCTTAGGCTGAAGCTATGATACCTTTTTTCTTGAGTGTGCGTATAGCCTTCGTTGAAAGTACCATGGTGATTTTTTTACCATTAACAACGAAAGTCTTTCTTTGAAGGTTGGGTTTGAACACTCGCTTATTGCGCTGCAGAGAGAAACTTACTTTGTTTCCGAACTGCTTGCCTTTGCCAGTCAGCTCACATCGTGCTGCCATTGTAGATTCCACTTCTTAATTACGGTTATTATCAATCTGTCCTAGTATACTCTGGTTTTGATTCTTCGTCAAGAGCTGGTACAATGATAAATTAGATGGATGTTCTGTATATAATTATTGTTTTGGTGGTGATATTTGTGTCGATGACGTTGCATGAATTAGCTCACGGCTTGGTGGCAAATAGTTTGGGTGATCGAACTGCGTATGATTTTGGCAGATTAACTTTGAATCCGATAAAACATATAGATCCGTATATGACTATATTACTGCCGATGATAATAATTATCACAAACATGACAACTGGGGCTAGCGTGCCAATCTTTGGTGGTGCAAAACCAGTACCTTTTAACCCAAGCAATATAAAGCATGGCGAGATTGGAGTGGCATTGGTAGCTATAAGCGGTCCGTTGGTGAACTTCTTTTTAGCGTTTGTAGCGTACGCAATACTTGTGGTCTCTAAGTCCGAGGCAGGTTCTTTGTTTAATTCTGTACTAACGGCTTTTACAATGGTGAATTTAGGGTTTTTTGCTTTCAATATAATTCCGATACCACCATTGGATGGATCGCGGGTACTGTATGCGCTTGCTCCTGACTTTGTGAGGAGTATTTTCGATACCATAGAGAGATATGGTGTTTTATTGATTTTTGCCATAGTTATGGTCGGCGGTTCGTTAATAGTTACTTATATGAACTTTATAATCGTAAACATGCTAAAAGGATTCTCTATCGTTTTTGGCGGGTAGTCGTGGTACAATATAATTAGCCTCTTAGGCACCAGCGTATATGATTTTCCTAACAAATCATTGATAGGGATCTCAACAGCAGTATTCTCGTGGGAATATTGTGAGAGAACCCACCTTGCAATAAGCGGGGAATATCAGTCGCTAGCCTGGAGGCTTTTTGTGATATAATTACGCTAGGCTATCGGGTAATCGCTGGTTCTTTACAGAACAAGAGGAAAGTCCGGGCAGCGTAGGACATGGCAGTCGCTAACGGCGACCAGAGGTAACTCTAGGGAAAGTGCCACAGAAACGATACCGCTATCTCAAATCTGCTTTAATGCACGATGACTGATAGTAAGGGTGAAAAGAGCGGTGTAAGAGACCGTAGCCGACTATGGTGACATAGAAGGAGGGTAAACCCTGCCAGCTGCAAGGTGTATTATCGCATAAGTTGTTCGCTTGATAATACTAACATCCGCTTGAGCTGTACAGCAATGTACAGCCTAGATAGATGATTACCGATAACAGAACCCGGCTTATAGATAGCCTAATAAAAGACCGCTAGTTGATCTCGCGGTCTTTTATTAGGCTTAAGTTCTAAGTAGAAGAACTTTTATTGCTTTGTTGCTTCTTTGACGATCTCAGAAAAAGCTTCCGGCTCGTTGACGGCTAAGTCAGCGAGGACCTTACGGTTGATTTCAATGTTGGTCGCGCGAAGACCTGCTATCAATTTACCGTAGGTTGTGCCATTTTGGCGGGCAGCTGCATTGATACGAGTAATCCACAGGCTGCGCAGATCGCGCTTTTTGTTGCGGCGGTCGCGATATGCGTACTGCAAGGCGCGAATTACGGCTTGCTTAGCTAAGCGAAAGCTTCGGGTGCGGTTATGCTGCATTCCCTTGGCTAATTTTAAGGTCTTCTTATGTTTCGCCGAAGCGGCGACTCCTCGTTTGACTCTCATATATTAGACTCCCAATGCTCGCTTAACGTTTTTTGCTATGCCGCCTTTAATAATAGCGCTGGTATTAATATTTCGCTTGCGCGACTTGCTTTTTTTGGATAGCATGTGGTTCCCGAATGCGCGGCGACGGGTAAGTTTGCCGGTACTGGTTAGCTTTATGCGCTTAGCAGTGCCCTTGTGGGTCTTCATTTTTGGCATTATTTACTCCTTATTACTATGCTGAGATTTCTCCCGGCCATCGTTGGTTTTTGCTCGAGCGTAGCTTCGTCTTTTAGCTGTTCCATCATCTTGTCTATCAAGTCATAACCTAAGTTTTTATGGGCTATTTCTCGACCGCGGAAGAAAATAAGGATTTTTACTTTATGTCCGTCCGACAAGAAAGCGCGTATTTTGCGCAGCTTGATCTCTAGATCGTTACTACCGATTTTCAAACCAAATCGCATTTGCTTTAGCTCGTTGGCTTTATTATTGCGCCGTGCTTTTTGCTGCTCCTTCATCTTCTGATATTGATATTTTCCCCAATCAACAATCTTAGCTACAGGAGGGTTAGCTTTAGGCGATATTTCTACTAAATCAACGCCTGCTTTTTGTGCAATATCTAGAGCTTCTCTTAAAGACATAACGCCAAGCTGCTTACCGTCAGCCCCGATCACGCGAAGCTCATTGCTGCGGATAGCGTTATTTATGCGAGTTGAATTATTAATCGTAGTTCTCCTTTAGAACAGTTGTTTTACTGAGTCTATACTCGCTGTACATGGTAACAAATTACCGATAATAAATCAAGCTCGTTATCGGTATTGGAGAGCTTCTGCGATATGTGCAGCTTGTATTTTGGCGCTATTGTCTAGATCTGCAATAGTGCGGGCGACACGGATGATTTTGAAATAGCTGCGTGGGCTCAAGCTCAGTTTATCCGAAGCCTGTGACAACATATTTTTTGATTTCTCATCAAGTTTAGCAAATGTATTTATTTCTCTATTTGTTAAATTGCTGTTGTATTTATCGCTACAGTTGTATCTTATTGATTGGATATTGAGGACATTCTTAATCAAGTTTGCTGCAGTTTTGTGTTGTTTACAAGACAACGAATTATACGAAGACAATGTACTGTTCGGTACGCGCGAGACGTGTACGACTAAATCAATTCTATCCATAAGCGGACCCGATAGCTTGCGTTGATAATTTGCTATTTGCGCTGGAGTGCAGGAGCATTCCTTGGTTTGGTCGCCAAAATATCCGCAAGGACAAGGGTTCATGGTAGCAACTAGCATAAAGTTGGCGGGGTAGGTGGCACGCATACGCGATCTGGTAATAGTGACTTTCTTGTCTTCCAGGGGTTGTCTCAGGGCTTCAATAGACGAATGCGAAAACTCAGGTATTTCATCTAAGTAAAGTACTCCTAGGTGCGCTAGGCTAATCTCGCCAGGTTTCGGGCTTGATCCGCCGCCGATAAGCGATGTCTGGCTAGCTGTGTGATGCGGGGAACGAAACGGACGCTGACGGATAATAGATTCTGTCGAGGAACCCTCTATGCTGTATATTTTTGTAGCTGCTAGCATTTCTTCAGGCGAGAGCGGAGGTAGTAGGTTGGGTAGGGTTTTTGCTAGCATTGATTTTCCGGCTCCCGGAGGTCCGGATAACAATATATTATGATGTCCTGCCGCTGCGATTATGAGGGCGCGTTTTGCTTGTTCTTGACCAGCAACTTCATCGAGCAGGGTTTGTTTGTTGGGCTCGCTTTCTTCTGAATAAATGTGCGGACAAACAGCATCCTTGGTGATGGTTTTTTCTTTCTTTAAGTGCAGGTAAAGCTGCTTGATATTATCTACAGGTATGATATTTATGCCGCCTACGAGAGACGCTTGATTAGCGTTATTAGAGGGTAAGTATATAGTATTAATACCAGATTTTTTTGCGGTTTCGGCGATATTGATAGCGCCGCTAGTGGGGCGGATGTCTCCGTTGAGCGCTAGCTCGCCAGCGAATATAGAATTTGCAACATCCTGTTCGCGGAGTTGTCCGGCTGATAATAAGATAGACAAGGCTATAGGTAGATCATAATGTGTACCCTCCTTTGGAATTTCGGCAGGCGCAAGGTTGATGGTGATACGTTTAGTTGGGTATTCTAGGCCAGAATTGACGATGGCGCTGCGGACTCGTTCTTTAGATTCGTCGATTGATTTATTACCGAGACCAACTATGCGTATACTAGGCAGCCCATTTGATATGTCACTTTCTACTTCTACGATACTGCCATCGTATCCAACGGGTGAAACCGTAAGGATTTTAGCGGTTGATGCCATGACCATATAGTTAAAAGTTAATCATACTATACGGATGATGTAAATAAGTGATATAATGTCAAGAGTAACGCGGGGCTGATATAGCGTTCGACGTAGAGAATTTAACAGGTTGTTTTGCGTACCGACTTCTGACGTTATCAGAATTAATAGTTGCAAAATTTGCAAACAAAGCGAAGGCGTTTGTTGCATCATTGATGCCACGGCAGACAGCCTTTGCGCTAGCTGCGTAATATTACTGGCAGCCGCATCCGCCTAGACTCTTGCTATAGGCTAGGTGTGTCATATCTAGCAAGATCGGTTAATTGATATTTCTGCTATATCATTAATTAAGATTTTAAGCAGATCGCTAGTTCGTATGTTTGTCTAGCTTTGAGCGGATAAGCGATTATTTAACGAGTTAGACTATGTGCGTAGACAAACAACAGGTTACTCTGCGGACCCGGGGGCAGTACCCGGCAGCTCCACCACATCGTTTGCTGTAGAGCCTTTCGGGCTCTTTTTGATTTATGCGATAAAAAAGAATGACTACCTGCGAGTAGTAGTCATTCTAATGGTTGTGGAGTTTTCTGAAGTGTTTATTTCTGGTTCCTGTATAATTTTTTTATTCAGGAACTATCTCTATAGTAATGTGAAAATCTGCTTGTGTCAATGTTTTTTAGCAAGATTGCTAGGTAAAAAATACCACACTAGATAACGGGATAATTAGAGCAAATAAATGTGTTTTATGCCTTGAAACGATACGATAGATATGTTGATTTGTAATTCTGTAAATATCGGTTAGCAACTAACGACTGAATGTAGAGAGGGCTGTTTCTGGTGAATAGCTTAACAGAATTATCACCAGAAATTTTATCGTATGGCGTAGGGAAATCTAACGCGCCCAAATGTTAGCGATTGGCTAAGGAGGCTCAGGCCAAGCTCTTCCGACTTCACAGACAAGTTCTGAAAGGCGATACTGAAAACTGGCGGTGACTGTTTTTGGTAGATGAAGTTTGACGGATAGAGATCGGTCATTGGCGCTATTAGTCCAGTGGGTATTACGTATTTGTGTGTAAGTTGCATTGTGTCTATGAAAAAGATTTTATGAATTAAGTTGTTGAATTTTTGTTTTTGCAGCTAAAGTATATTGTTGCTTGCATGTACATAGATCGACATGCTGAGTTGTCTCTGATTCTGGTTCGTTGCTGGATTGTCTTTCTGTATATACGGTACATTGCAGGACAGATTATATAGTAGACTTTTTTTATCGCGTGGACACCAGCTTTTTATAATATTAATATAATTTCTGCCATGCTGTATGTATAGTTGTCGCATTTCGGATGCTATAAAATGTACTGAAGATTTTGCTTAGTTTTATATAAACGTTAATTATATAAAGGATCTTTGAATACAAATAGTGCAATGAATTTTAATGAAAAATAGTTTGTATAAATGTATCGTAGTTAGCTGTTTGTTATAAGTTGAATTCGCAGTGTAGAGCCTGATATAGTGTTGTATTTTTTAAATTCGATACGATCTAAAGTCTATTTGTTGTAATAAATAATTAATAATAACTTGATAAAATAGCTATCATTGTAATTATTACACTGTAGATAAAAACGCAACATTATAATAATAACAGAGGTACGTATAATAAAATAGTGAACTGTAGTATAAATAACAATGTTTATATTATGATAGACGTTGACTTTTTATCATTGATTTGCTATAGTGTGAGTAAGCTTTTAGAAAAACAAAAAAAGCAAAACGATACTAACCAAATAAGCCTCCACAACAATAATCGACGGAAACTAGGTGGCGCCAAATAATTGTGGTTCCACCTAAGCTCCGCCTATTAAACAAAAAGGCGTTGAGCGCGCGATATGTGCGCGCATTACACACCTGATTAATCCTTGAGATTGCGATGTCAGTGACCATCAGGTGTGTGGTGCAGGTCCGCGCGATCGCAAGTCTTTTGCTCGCTAAGTGCGAGCGGTCAATCGGGCAAAAAGCAGTTGTTGCAGCGACCCTAATAGTTGTTTACAAAGGTGCTTCGTTATATTGCGACGCTGCTTTTGCCTCCCAGGTGTTATTATTTAAATCATGTATAAACGCTTAATTGCATTTTTGATGTTTTTGTCGTTAGTGGTGTTGCTAGCGATAACGCAGACGACCGCGCCGTCTAAAGTTGGTCCGGCTATTGTAGTCGTTGTGTTTGTATTAATATATATATTTCTTACTTGTACATTGACTCTCTTGCTTCTATTTATAAACAAGATTGTGAGTATGCATAAATCTGAGCCGTCTAAGCGGAGTGCTGATGACATGTATACCTTAATGTATGGTGCAGTGTTAGCGTTGGCGCCGACTGTGATTGTTGCTGTGCAATCAATAGGACAAATTCAAGCAGGTACATATGTATTAATTACGCTCTTTGTATTGTTGGCTCTTTTGTATGTTCGGCATCAGAAGCGTGTGAAGTGAGGATTGAGGCCTAGAAAAATTGTAAACGCATATGGTATAATTTACTTAATATGGAACCGGGTATAAGAGAACAAGTTCCTGTGCAGAGAGAGGTGCTGCCGCAGAATAGTTACGAGACACCTACTTTTGGCATAGATGGCGGTAATCTTGAGAAGCAAAATACTTCTAGAGAAGTGATGAATGCTGCTTCTGCAGAGGCTGTTGCTAATGCGGTTCCTCAAATAGTGCTACCTCAGCCAATTCCTATAGTTCAGCCAACCGTGGATCCTGGCGCTGCTCAGTCTGCGACATCTGATGACGCCGCAGCGCTGATAGCCAATGATGATGACCTTATTGAAAAGGAGTGGGTTGATAAAGCTAAGAAAATTATCGCAGAGACCAAAGACGACCCGTATCGTCGCGAGGTTGAGATCGGCAAACTTCAGATAGAATATATAAGGAAACGCTACGGGCGCGAAATAGGGAAAGTAGAGGATTAGGTAGTGTCTGGCGGCGGGATAGGCACTCTTGTAACATTGTTTGCAATAGCTTTGGTGATCGGGCTAGGGTCTTTTGTTGTGTTTATGGTCTATCGTAATACTCTTCGTGAGGCGAAGAACTATGAGCGCGGGCTTAAGATGGTGCCGATATTAATTCATCTACCGCCAGCTAGCGATGATATTGTTAGCGACGGGCGTGATAAACGGGATCTGACGGAAGAAGTGTTGTCGCAAGCTCAGGTTATGTACAATATTATATCCAGTACTGCCACTAAAGGTTTTAAGAGCAAGATTTATGGGCAGAGGCATTTGTCGTTTGAAATAGTGGCTCGCGATGGCTTGGTGTTCTATTATGCTGTTGTACCTACAGTGCTCACCGAGGTAGTTCGCCAGGCAATTGCAGCAGCCTATCCATCGGCTCGGCTAGAAGAGGTATCGGAGCATACTGTTTTTAGCAAGGTCGGTAAGATGAGCGGTACGATTGGTGGCGAGTTTACTTTGAGGAAGAACTTTGCTTATCCTATTGCGACATACATGGAATCTAAACGTGATGCATCGCGCGCATTGCTGAATGCTTTATCAGCGGCGACTCGCGAAGATGGTATAGGTATCCAAATATTAATTCGTCCAGCTAATGAGCGATGGGCCAAGTCGGCAGTTTCTGTTTCTGAAAAAATCATAGAAGACAAAGACAAAAAAAAGACCGGACTTTCGGTGTTCTTCTCGCCGAGCGAAATTATGGAGTCTCTATGGAAACCGCCAGAGAGCGACGACAAAAAGCCAGAGGATAAAAAGCCGCTTAACTCCGTTGAACAGGCGACCGTTGATGCTATTCAAGAAAAAACCCGTTATCCGGGGTACGAGGTACTGATACGGGCTGTTGTTTCGTCTAATACAGCAGCCCGTTCTCAGGTAATATTGAAAAATATTGTTGCAGCATTTGCATTGTTTGATTCGCCGACGTTTAACGGATTTAAATTTACGTTAGCAAAAAACATTGAAGAACTAACTTCGTCTTATATTTTTCGTTTCTTCCCGCAGCAGGTTAATAAGAATATATTAAATAGCGTAGAGCTGGCGACGATTTTTCATTTGCCGGATCAGAATAGTATTCCAAGCTCGCAAGTCAAGCGCCAGATGAGTAAGCAAGTCGATGGACCGACGCAGGTGATGGAGACTGGTTTGCTGTTAGGATACAACGAATTTCGCGGTGTTAAGAAGCCGATTAGGCTCAGCGATAAAGACCGCCGGCGCCATATACATATTATTGGACAGACGGGTGTTGGTAAATCAGTTTTGCAGGAAAATCTAGCCTACCAAGATATGCTGGATGGGCGGGGTTTTGCCCTGGTTGATCCGCACGGGGACCTTGCGGAGCATTTGCTAGAAAAGGTGCCAAAGGAGCGCGTTGAAGACATTATTTATTTCAACCCAAGCGATATGGACAATCCGATTGGTCTAAATATGTTTGAGTTTGACCACCCAGACCAAAAAGACTTTTTGGTACAAGAAGCTATCGGTATGCTTTATGGTTTGTATGACCCAGGACATACTGGTATCGTTGGTCCGCGGTTGGAGCATATATTCCGCAACTGCGCGCTGTTATTAATGAGCGATCCGGCGGGTGGTACTTTTGTCGACATACCGAAGCTCTTGGTTGATGATAGTTTCAGAAACAACAAGCTGAAATACGTTACCGACCAGCAGGTGTTAGATTTTTGGACAAAGGAGTTCCCGGCATCGCAGCGATCAAGCGAGGCAGGCGAGGTTATCAGCTGGGTTATTGCTAAATTTGGTCCGTTTATTAGCAATGATGCTATGCGTAATATTATTGGCCAGACAAAAAGCGGCTTTGATTTTCAAGACATTATGAATAATAACAAGATTTTGCTGGTGAACTTATCGAAAGGTAAATTAGGCGATCTTAATTCTAAATTGCTTGGTATTGTCTTTGTGATGAAGTTTCAGGCTGCAGCGATGGCACGGGCCAAGATTCCAGAGGATGAGCGCAAAGATTTTACGCTGTATGTTGATGAGTTTCAGAACTTTGCGACTGATAGCTTCGAGACTATTTTGAGCGAGGCTCGCAAGTATCGATTGAGTTTGGTATTAGCTAACCAGTTCATGACGCAGTTGAAGGAAGAACTACGCGAGGCTATTCTCGGTAACGTTGGTACAACTATCACTGGCCGGATTGGTATAACCGACGCAGAAATTATGGTTAAGCGCTATACACCAGTATTTGATGCAGAAGATTTGACGAAATTGCCAAACTTTGAATCTGTCTGTGTCGCCCAGATTGAAGGTGTGCCGTCTGCGCCGTTTAGTATGGCATGGATTCCCCCGATGGGCCACCAAAATGCTCAGTTGGGCGATGCCTTGCGCAGACTGTCGGCTGCAAAATACGGACATCCGCGGGCTCAGGTTGAGCGTGAAATAGCGGCGCGTACTAGCATGAATCAATCTTCTGGAAATAATAAACAGTTGAAAAATACAGCTGGAGCCGCTGCTAACACTCCTAATAAAATAGCACCGAGTAGTAGTTCATCTTTTTTGGATGAATGGTTAGCGAAACGCAAGCAAGTAACCGGTAGAAATAGCACTACGCCGCGTCCAGTATCTTCGCCGCTACCAGCTAATACCAAACCGCCGATGCCTTCGACTGGCAATGCAGTGGCCGCTGGACCCGCTCAATCTCAAGATTATACTGACGCTTATTCTCGTGCTTCTAGCAGTACCTTGCCAGCTCAGTCGCAGCTACAACAGCTTCCGCAGCAGCCGTCTAATAATCCAATAAATTTGACACAGTCACAGCTTGGTGCAGTACCGCCAGCAGTTACTGTACCGCCGCAAGTTGGTGAGTCTCCTAATGCTAATTCTGCTACGCAGAGTGTCAATTTGCCGACAGAGCCAATTGCAGATAATGGTTCGATTTCGACACCACAACAGCCTGCTAGTAATACTCTAAATATGCGCGACAGCGACAATAGCGGTGAAGTTTCGATAAAATTACGTTAGTTGGCAAAAGTTACTTGGATTTGCCGAATATTAGGACGCGAATGTAATCGTAAATCAAGCCGATAACCCACCCTAAGACGAAGGTGGCAATGGTCTCTGTGCCAGATAGCGAATATCCGAAGTGCTTAGCGACTAAATATATACCAGCTGTAAGGATAAAAGCTGCAGCTGACCCTGATAATATGGCATTAGGACGTGCTACAGTATTACCAATCACCTCGCTACTCTTTTCGACGGCGGGGTTATGAATAACTTTACTGAAAGTTCTGCTGGCAGGTGACATTTCGGATTGAATCTCGGTCATAGTCTTGTCGAAGGCAGCTTTGCGCTCTTGTTTAGAGGTAGGGCCGCGGCGTTTCTTCTCTGGACTGACTTCATTGGTTTTTATTTTGTTTTCTTTACGTTCTTGGGCGATTTCTCTAGCTTGGTTTAAGGCTTCATGGCGTGCTTTCTTCAGTTGTTCCTGAGAGGCTTCAGAGCTAGCTTCTTTCTCTGTTTTATTTTTAGCGTTAATATTCTCTTGAGTTTTCCGATGGATTACTTCAGAGCTAGTGTACTGCTCTTTATGCTTATCACTAGGTGATGGTATTTTTTCATTATTCATTGATAGCTACCTCATCTTTGTTTATATAATCTTATAATTTATATAGTACCTGAGTTAAAATCTCGACGGATTAAGCGGACTTCCTTTTTCAGCTGACGCGATCGTGCGTAGAAGAATGCGACAACAGCGAAGGTGATTCCAGCAAATAGCATGTTTTCGCCAGGTCCGGTGTGTGGAAGTTGAGCAACAGTTTGTTCAATTGCTTGCTTTTGTGCCGGACAGTCTACATTAATGGTTACGGAATTGCCGAAAGTATTGGTCATCTTGCAATCGTATGAATTAGGGTTGCCGGTGCCAGTGGCTTTTGGTGAGATCGTGCTTTGGAGCTTCACGCTGAATACGCGAGTTTGAGTTTCACCAGGCTTTAGCGTGACTTTTGGCCATACCAATAGAGTTTCTGTGTCTTGGCTGCCAGAGGTGTCCTTGGTTAGGGTAGCTCCTCCTTTGTTTTCTAGCGAAGCATATTGGAGGACATCGGCGAGATTCTCGGTGATGGTGTAATCGGTAGCTTTCAATCCTTTGTTGGTCACAGTAATTTTGTAAATAATTTGATCGGACGCCTTGGCGGTAGTTGTCGAAGCGTCGGCGTTGCCTTGCGAGGTGTTTTGGGCGGTTTTTGTTTGAATGATATCTTCTTTACACTTAGCATCTTTTATCCACAAAGTTGTGTCGCCTGGGCATGGTTGACAGTTAGGGTCTGTAGCAAGCAAGGCAGGATTTTGCGGACACTTAGCTGGCTCTACAATTTGAAATTCTTTGGTGCAGCTATCACTGGTACGGTCGCCTAGAGATGTTTTCAGGATAGCTTTAACCGTATATTTACCAGCTACAGTTTCTTTGTCGGTGACAGTTCGAGTCTTGCTTTCGATGGTTTTTAATTGTTTACCATCTCGATAGACAACAAATCTATAACCGGTAATTGAAGCGCCATTGCTGGTGTTACCGGAGGCGGTGTATTGGTAGGTATTCTTGTTGTTAACGATTGCTAGCGATGAACATACTGCGACAGGGTCAGCTTTGCACCTCGGGTCGTTCGCAGGCAGGTTAGTCTTGCCAGGGACGGTGCACATCGGAGTATAGCAATTTGGATAGGTCCCTGATTGTCCAGGAGGGCAAGCGGGAGCTGGCGGGACGGTTAGTGTAATTAGGTTACCGCAGCTGCGCATAATTCCGAACCACATTCCTGTCTTTGATGAACGAGCTACGTAAGCTGAATAAGCGCCTGAATTACCCCAAAGCCGCTGCGGTCTGTAGTAAAACGTTCGCGTACCACCGCCAGTTTTTACGGTGTAGCCGCCTTCACCTTGGCTTGCACCGAATACAGGTTTCATACCCCAAGAATATAAGCCTTCGTTGCTTCTGTGATACTCCAAATTATTACCAGCTTGGTCAATATCGCTGCGAGAAATGCCGACGGCATCGTAGAGGTCGCGGATATTGTTGACGTTGCTGTCATAGGTGCTTAGCAAGGCTTGCTTACTCCATACGCCGCCGTAAACCATATCAGTAGCGTCGGCAGCGGTAGCTGGCTCTGGTGCTTGAAATACGGCAAAAAACTGTACAACGAGTGCAAAAGCTGTAAAAATAAGTCCTAATCTGCGCACCGATTCTTCTTTGCGCAACCGTTTTGCATAAAAACCTAATTGTCCGACTAATGCGGGGCTAAAGGCGAGATTTGATACTAGCTTTCTAAACATTTTGTTTACCTTTTTGTGTTATTTTGAGATATATTTCCCTCTCTTTTATAATATCATACTTATGGCAACCGCAGCAATACCTTGAATGAACAATTTTTTTTATGGTATAATGTAGGTATTAATAGACAAGCTGAGCGACTGTAAATAGGGAGTGATTTCGTTATGAGTAAACAAAAAAATGATGGTTCGTATGATAGTTCGCAGATCCAAGTTCTTGAGGGTCTCGAGCCAGTACGCAAACGTCCAGGAATGTATATTGGTAGCACGGGATATGATGGTATACACCATTTAATTAAAGAAATCGCCGACAACTCGGTAGACGAAGCTATAGCTGGTTATGGGTCGCGAGTTGATGTGAGATTGTTAGCGGACGGCGGCGTGACAGTAATTGATAATGGTCGTGGTATTCCAGTAGATAAGCACCCTAAGACTGGCATTAGTACGCTTGAGACAGTCCTGACTGTTCTGCATGCTGGTGGTAAATTCGGCGGCGGCGGCTACAAGGTGTCAAGCGGTTTGCATGGTGTTGGTTCTAGTGTGGTTAACGCTCTATCTACTAAGCTGATTGCTGAAGTTGTTAGAGGCGGTATGCTATATCGTATTGAATTTTCTCGCGGTAAAACTGTGGTACCGCTCAAGAAAATAGGAAAAACCGATCGGCCGGATGGCACCTGTATCACGTTCTATCCAGATGCTGAAATCTTTAAGGAGACAATTAAATTTGATTATAAATGGGTGGTAAATTATTTACGCCATCAGGCATATCTAACTAAAGGTGTTTATACCTCTGTTTATGATGAGCGTACTCACGAGCGCCAGGCATTCTACTTCGAGGGTGGTATCAAGAGCTATGTCAAGAATTTGAATAAGGGTAAAGATGTGCTTGGCGATGAGATATTCTATGTCGATAAGCAAGTCAGCGATTCGGTTGTTGAAATAGCAGTACAATACAACGATTCCTACATCGAAACCGTTAAGCCGTTTGCGAATAACGTTTTGACGCCAGATGGCGGCACGCACTTGGTCGGATTTAGGTCAGCGCTTACCAGGGTGATCAATGATTATGCTCGTAAAAATAACTTGCTCAAAGAAAAAGAAGATAACTTGACTGGCGATGATATCCGCGAGGGTTTGACGGCGGTGATATTGGTAAAATTGCCAGATCCGCAGTTTGAGGGCCAGACTAAAAATAAACTAGGTAATCCAGAGGTGCGTCGCTATGTCGAGCAAGTAATGAACGAATATTTCGCATATTATCTAGAGGAAAATCCAGCTATTGCTAAAAAAATTATCAATAAAGCCTTGTTGGCGGCGCGAGCACGCAAGGCAGCGCGGGCAGCGCGGGATAATGTAATTCGCAAAGGAGCGCTTGACGGCGCTAGTTTGCCTGGCAAATTAGCTGATTGTTCTAGTAAAGATCCGTCGGAATGCGAATTGTATATAGTTGAGGGAGATTCGGCCGGCGGTTCAGCAAAAACTGGCCGCGATAGCCGTACGCAGGCGATTTTGCCCCTGCGTGGTAAAGTGCTCAATACCGAGCGGGCTCGCTTAGACAAAATGTATGCCAATCGAGAAATCTTGAGCTTGATCAAAGGGGTAGGTGTAGGTATTGGCGATGCTTTTGATATTCGCGGATTGCGCTATCACAGAATTATCATCATGACTGATGCCGATGTCGATGGCAGCCACATCGCGACTCTGCTGATGACGTTTTTCTTCCGCTATATGCGGCCAGTTGTGGAGGGTGGGCACATATATCTAGCTAAACCGCCACTGTTTAAGCTGAAATTATCCCAAAGCAAACAAGAGTATTTATATAATGAGGAGGCGCTTGAAGCACGGTACGATGAGCTAATTGCGGCACGCAAAGAGAAGGGTGTTCAGATTGATTTAAACGATTCGCGGGCAAAACAAGCTGGTCTGAGCGAGTCGGCCCTACAACGCTATAAGGGTCTCGGTGAAATGGATGCTAGTCAACTCTGGGAAACGACTATGAACCCGGAAAATCGAGTGCTGGTGCAGGT
>CAJPLU010000004.1 GCA_905371595.1 Candidatus Saccharimonadota bacterium | reverse complement strand
AATTTTGATTGGTCAAAATTTCTCGAGGCTGTTCACGCAAAATCCACTGGCGCCTATAGTTATCTCGCGAAAAGCGGCTACGAATTAGACGATCAGCAGTTAACGGTTTTTGCTGGTAAGAAATTTGCTAAAAATCAAATCGAAAAGTCGCTGCCAGTGCTTGCTGGCGCTCTACAGGCACAAAAGCTTGACCGTGAAATTATCGTCAGCGCTAAGCCAAAACCGCCAAAAGATAGTCAAACCGCCGCTATTCTTGATATTATGGGCGGAGGAGAAGAGGTGAATCTGTAATGGCTAACCAAAAAGAAGTCGCTGCCAAAATACCGCCGCAGAGCATCGACGCTGAGATGAGCTTGCTCGGAGCAATTTTGATTGACGACGACGTACTAGCGGATGTCAGCGAGACGGTAAAACCACAGGATTTTTACGACAAACGGCACCAGCTGATTTTTAAAAGTATGATGCGCCTGTACGAGCAGCACAAGCCGGTCGACCTTTTGACTCTAACCGAGGAGCTCAAGAAAACGGATAATTTCGAGACGGTTGGCGGCTCGACGTACTTAACCGAACTAACCAACTATGTACCTACGGCTGCTCACGCTGCTAGCTATGCTGAAATCGTTGCTCAGAAAGCTGTTCGCCGGCGCCTAATCAAAGCTAGCGGCGAAATTAGCAAATTAGGATTCGACGAAGAAACACCAACCCAAGAAATCCTCGAAAAAGCAGAAGCTGAGCTATTCAACGTCTCTGACCAAACGATTAAGCAAGATCTGGTCAGTATCGAAACTATCCTCGACGAGAGTTTTTCGCGCATCGAAGAGCTGCACCGCAATAAAGGCCAGCTGCGCGGTATTCGCACCGGCTATCAAGACCTCGACAACATGACGGCCGGTTTGCAGCGCAGTGACTTGTTTATCTTGGCAGCGCGGCCAGCTATGGGTAAAACTACTTTCGTGACTAATTTAGCCTATAATGTAGCGACTATCGCCAAGCTGCCAGTACTGTTTTTTAGCCTCGAGATGAGCAAGCAGCAACTAATTGACCGCATGCTAGCCGATGCTGCTGGCGTTGATAGTTGGAACATTCGGACCGGCAACCTCAGCGATGACGACTTTGCGAAAATCAGCGAAGCCATGGGCGAAATGGCTGAAGCGCCGATTTATATAGATGACACGCCAGCGCTCAGCGTTCTTGGTATGCGCACCAAAGCCCGCCGAATCGCGCATAATCAAACGCTCGGGTTAATTGTCGTCGACTATCTGCAGTTGATGCAGGCGAATGGTAATTACAACGGCAATCGTGTTCAAGAAGTTAGCGAAATTAGCCGCGGTTTGAAGATCATCGCTCGCGAGTTGAATGTGCCAGTGATAGCGCTTAGCCAGCTTAGCCGGTCGGTTGAGAATCGTACGCCACCAATTCCGCAGCTGGCTGACCTGCGCGAGTCGGGAAGTATCGAACAAGATGCTGATATTGTTACGTTTATTTATCGCCCTGGCTATTACGAACCAGACAACCCAGATGTCGCCAATATCACCGACTTAATAATTGCTAAGCACCGTAATGGCCCGGTTGGCAAAGTCCAGTTATACTTCCATCCAGAGCGCCTGCGGTTCATGTCACTTGATAAGCGCCACGAATAGCATCTCGCGTGATATAATCATAATTAGTATGCGTAAACCTGCGGACTATACTTTATATAAATATCGCTATATTTTGAGTTATTTTTGCATCGCTGTAATTTTGGTGGCAGTGCTATGGATTGGTGCACTGTATACTCCCGGCGGTTTGCGCGAGCAAGAAATCAAATCTGTCAGCCAGGCTAGTATGTTGTCGCGCCAAACTCTTGAGCCGTCGATGGTGGTAAATCTACCGTATTATCTACTGCAGCGGCTATCAATTTTTGTGTTTGGTGTCAGCGAATTTTCGATTAAACTGCCGTCAATTGCACTCGGCACCTTGACGATGCTAGGTATTTTCATGTTGATTCGCGCTTGGTTCAAGCCCAACGTTGCTGTCATTTCGACGATTGTATTGGCGACTTCGACGCATTTTCTATTCCAAGCGCAAGATGGTACGCCTAGTATTACCTTTAGTACTGTTGCAATATGGCTGATGGTTGCGGGCATGTATGTAACGCGCGGCAAGCATTTTCATACATTCTGGAAAGTGCTTGGCGGCGTGTTGATGAGCGTCGCGCTTTATTTGCCGATGGGTGTATACCTGGACTTAATTATAATTATCGTGGCTTTAGTTCATCCGCATATCCGAGCGATTATCAGGCGGCTACCCAAGAAAAAACTACTTATTGCGCTGTTGGTCGGCTTGGCGGCGATGGCGCCGCTAGTTTATGCCTTAATATTAGAACCAAAAGGCATTGGTAAAATACTACTCGGTTTGCCGTCAGACTTCGTGCATCTCAAAACTAATGCACTGCTTTCGAGCCTTAGTCTGTTTGGTTTTGCTGCTACCGATAGCGCTGCTGATGGTCTACTGAGGCCGGCTTATGCTATGCCGTTGACGGCTATTGCTTTACTAGGTTTTTACCGCCTGGCAGCCACGCATTATACAGCGCGTAGCTATGTTACTATCCTGATGAGTTTGGTTATGGTGCCGCTCGCCTTGCTTAATTATAACAATCAGTATGCAGTATTTGTTCTAATGGTGATTGCAGTTGCCACTGGCTTTGATTTCTTGATTCGCTACTGGTATCGGCTATTTCCTTGCAATCCGTATGCTCGCGTTGCGGGTTTGCTGCCATTAAGCGTACTAGTCAGCGGATTAATTTATATCAGCGTTAACCAATATTTTAACGGATATACGTACAATCCGGCCGTTGTTCGCGCCTACAATAGTGATCTATCGCTAGTTAATGCCCAATTGCAGCGTCAAAAAAATATGACACTCTTGGCTGATGCGGACGAGGCGCCTATTTATAATCTAGCTGCTCACTACAATAAATCCTTAATGGTTGTTACCGAGCTTAATCCCGAAGCAACCCAAGCTGTGGCGACACGCGCCGCCCGCCGCAAGATTCCTAAAGAATGGCAGCTAGAGAGTATTATAACTAACGCTCGTGCTCAAAATGGCGATCGGCTCTATGTCTACAAAAAATTGCCGTAATAAGTTATAATTGGTAGAGTTAATTTCTGAAGAAGGGGAGTCAAAATGGCCTTGAATCAAATGAAAATGTTGAATGATTTGCGCAAAGCGCAGAAAGCTTTAGCCAAAGAAATCGTCGAGGTTGAGGCGGGCGACGGTGCAGTCATTGTCCAAATCACCGGCGAGCTCAAGATCAAGTCAATTAAAATTAATCCAGAGTACGTTGATCTGGATGATATCCACCAGCTTGAACACTGGATCGAGATTGCTATCCGTGACGGTATGGCTAAAGCACAAGAAATTGCTGCCGAGAAGATGAAACCGCTGATGGGCGGGCTAGGAAGTCTCGGATTATAAACTAATGGCACTATTGCCAAGCGCGCTTGAGCGTGTTATTGAGGAGTTGGGTCATTTGCCAGGCGTTGGGCCGCGGACGGCTGAGCGCTATGCCTATTTCTTGCTAAAAAACGATTCTCGCACTACCGAAGCGCTAGCGAATGCTTTGCGGCAGCTGCACGCGCAGGTCAAAAGTTGTCCGAAAACTTTCGCGCTAATTGACGCTGACCAGGAAGTCTCGCCCTTATATAGCGATCCGAAACGCAATCGTCAGCTGGTTGCTGTTGTCGAAGAACCGCTAGATATAGTGGCGTTAGAACGCACCGGGCAATTCCAAGGTACTTATCACGTATTGGGCGGAACGATTTCGCCGATTGACGGCGTCGGTCCAGAGCAGCTTCATATACCTGAGTTATTACAGCGATTGCACGACGATAACGTCGAGGAGGTTATTATCGCCACCAACGCTAGCGTCGAGGGCGAATCAACGGCGCTATTCATCCAGCGCCAAATCAAGGAATCGCACCTAGCTACCAAGGTCTCGCGTTTAGCTCGCGGCATTCCTGTGGGCGTCGATCTAGAGTATGCCGATCAAATTACCCTCGGGCACGCGCTGGAAGGGCGGCGGTTTTTGTAAAAAAAGAAAATAGCCCGCCGAAAACGTGCTCAAGCCGGAAACTGGATTTCAATCCAGCAGACGCTAAAATGCGCGTCTCGAACCGAATTGAACAATTTTCAGCGAGCTATTTTCGAGCGGGCCTACCCTACTTCTCGTCATCCTGCTTGCGCAAGTCGCGCATGAGCAGGATATGGATGATGACTGCCCCAGGGACGGCGATGGCCGCCCCGATGGCGGCGCACACCACATCGGACATGCCGATGTGGCGCAGGAGGATACTGACGACGATGCCGATCAACATCGGCATCGTCGTCAATCCAGCTAACGCGATGACACGATCTCCCACTCCTCTCACCTCCTTCCAAAAGGTGAGCTCAAAGCAAAGGGCGACTCTTCGCCCTTTTGGTAACTTTGAGCGAAAAGTTAATATATATATATCAATATTAGGACAAAAAGTCAAATTTTCCGTAAAATTACACTGTGTTTTGTAACCTTACTTGCATAAAAAGACGGCAGATCCAGCTAGTTATATTATATGAGTTTGTTAGTTTTATTTTTCTAACTTTTTGTTCTGCTTTGATTTTACAATTGGCGAAGCAACAGCACAGCCAATCGCGCCAAGTATTGATACGACGGCGATTTGGCGCATGATATATTTGCCTCTGCCGAACGGGCCTTCTTCCCACGCCATATGAGCTTTCAAGCTTTCTGAAGTTATCGGGCAATTTTTCTTAGTGTCTTTGAATCCGGAACTTGGCTGGCCGTTTTTGGCGCAAACGTATTCTGGTTCTGGTCCGGACGGTGGTATACAGCTGACAGCAATTAATACTGCCGCAATAGCCGCAAGCGATCCGGCGATGATTAATAGTAATTTTGGTGTTTTCATAAAACCTCCTTAATTTAACAAAGCTTACAGATATTGTAACACTAGGTTTACCTGTTAATAATTTTTAGCCTGCTATGTCAAGCAAATCGCAATACGCTAAACCTATATTGACTGAATGAGTTGTTGGTAAATGCCATGCGTCTGTCTAATTCTTGCTACTGATACCGATTCGTTTACGGTGTGCGCTTGGTCGAAATCGCCAGGACCGTAGATGACCGTCTCTGCGCCAATGGCCTGAAAGAAGGCTTGATCGGTGCCGCCATAGCTGACTGCTGTCTCAGCTTCTGGCAGTAGGCGCTGCATGGTTTTCAAGATTTTGGCGTTCGTATCGCACAAAGCAGACGGCACAGGCGTAGCGGGATGCCGCCATGTGCAATCGTAGCGAGCAGCTATCTCGTCAACCCAATTTTCAAAGTCTGCGTCCAAGGGCGGCGTGGTACGGATATCGACAATGACAGAGCTGACACCAGCTGTTTTGTTGTTAGAGTATGACCCTGCAGGTTCAATGCGCGTTGGCGTGAAGCTAGGAGCGCCCAAAATATCGTGGCTATAGGTGGCATGAAGCTGCTCGCGAATCTCTGGTAAATCATTCAGGAACGACACCACGACTGGCAGCGAACTATCGTAATAAGCGCTCTCTTGCGAAGCGTGGCTGGACGTGCGCTCAAAGATAAATTCAACAAACTTGTTGCCGCGATGTCCGATCTCGATGCGATTATCCGTCGGTTCGGCGATGGCGCAGCTAACTTCTTCGTACTGTGTCTTTTCTGAAAAATACTTCGCAAAATCAGCCGACCCAGCACCATCAACCTCTTCGCTAGCAACGGTGACGCACCACACGTCAAGATCATCGCGCCGGTTATTTGCATATTCGGCAGCTGCTATCATTTGTAAAGCGACGCCAGCTTTCATGTCGGTGGCGCCTAGACCATACAGCCGGCCGCTTATAACGTATGGTTGCCACGGACTCTGCCGCCAAGCCGACTCATCGCCAGGAGAAACCGTATCAACATGTCCGCACAAAATAAGCGCGCGCTTTGCTGTCTGTCCTTTGGCACAGATCAGTCCAGCGGTAAAGCGTTTATCAGTAATAACCTCGTCAAAATTAGCTGATCGCATCCATGATGCAACGAAGTTTAAAGCTTCTGCCTCGTTGCCTGATACTGACGGTATAGCAATGAGCTGCTTAGCTAATTCAATGATATCTAGTTTGTTTCGGTCGGCGTGTGCCATACCACTACAGTATCACAACATCTGTATTTTTTGCCACCTGTTCTGCCGTAGAGAGGGCAGTCTTGGCATAGCTCCAATGCCTCTCGGGGCACTTCGTCTGCTGACTTTATCTCGCGCCCGCCAAGCCGTTTGGCTATAGGCAAGCTGTCTGAATTGCAAAATGCATAAGGCGTAATTCCTTCGTCTTGCATTGCCTTAATAATTCTTTTAAATAATATAGTTCCGACGCCGTGACCGCGCAGGCTATCGTCTACTTTGAGCGAGCCGACTTCAGACATTAGACGGGCGCCGTGCTTGATTGGTTCCATCGCTCCAATGTACCCGACTACATTGTTTGTGATAAAGTTAGCGTCTATAACGTCTTCGGTTTCAGGCAGCCGCAAGGCTACAATATCAGTATATTTATCAGCGATATCTGCATCAGATACAGGCAGCATCTGTTTATCGCCTGGGCTGCGGCGGTTGACGAAATTAGCAATCGCTTTTATAGCAGTGGACGTCTCATCGTCGCCTAAGTGCGAAGTTAGCTCACCTAGCGGCATAATTAACAGTTCAATTTCCGCTTCTTCTGACTTTGGGGCGGTGGTGATTACTTCAGCCATATCTTTATATTATAGCATAAATACTATAGAAATACAAGGGCAGCTAATGCGCTAGTGGCGGCAATGAGATATAATAAATGCTATGAATAATAATCAAACTCCTGAACTTAATAAAGTTAAACTGCTAGTGTGTAAACTACTAGGTAGCGACACCTCAGGTCACGCTGACGATCATGTTGAGCGGGTGGCGCTGCTGGCAGAGCGTTTTGCTAGCGAATCCAGTGAGCCAGTGGATCTGCAAGAAGCGCTGCTGACGGCTTGGCTGCATGACGTTGATGATTATAAATTAGTTGGCAAAGAGCAAGCTGAAAAGCTGGAAAACGCCAAGCGAATTATGGCGCAGGCTAGTGTGGCGGGCGGCTTGCAAAAGGCTGTTTTAGAAAACGTTGCGTCGATCGGCTATAGCAAACGGCTGAAAGGCAAGCAACCGCAGCGCCTGGCGGGACAGCTGGTGTCTGACGCCGACATGTGCGATGCTATTGGCGCGGTCGGTATTGAACGGGCGCTGGTTTATGCTTGCCATCATGGCGGGCGGATTTTTGATCCCAAAGTTTGGCCGAATGTTAATCTGGCGGCGCACGAATATAATGCTGACGGCAATACGCATGATACCGACGGCTTCATCAATCACTTTTTTGAAAAGCTGCTGAAACTGAAAGACTTGATGTTGACCGAGCCAGGACGAATAGAGGCAGAAAATCGCCAGCAAATTATGGTTGATTTCTTGCGCCATTATTTCCGCGAGAAGAATGCGCCGGAGTGGAGCGAATTTTTGGAAGAATACTTACGCTGTTGATAGGCCGCTGAAGTGCTTTCTTGTTTATTTCAGTTCTCTGTCTGGAAAGCTGGTGATCAAAATTTTTAAGCCGGTGTCGACGACTAATTGGCAGGCTTGCTGTTGCGAGAGGGGCGCTAGGTGCTTGTTTTCGCCGCTTGGATGGAGCGAATGGCCAGCTTTTGGTATGATAATAGCTCGTTGTCTAGCCTCGTGCCAAGTGACTACCGCCACCACCTACGCAGAAAGTTGTTATGGGTTGTTTTAGACCATCCATCGTTTCGCTTGCCATCATATCATATATTGCATATTTGTAAAATGCATAAGCTAACGTATCATTGTGTTAATATTGGAATATGAAGCAGGCGATAATTGTTCACGGTAAGCCGTCCAAACAATCGTATTTCAACCCAAATCTACCGAGCGCCAGCAACTCGATTTGGCTTCCATGGCTGCAACAGCAGCTGCTAATTCGCGGTATTGACACTCAGACGCCCGAGATGCCTGAATCGTGGCGACCAGATTACTCGCTGTGGCGACAGACTTTTGAAAAATATGATGTAAATTCAGAAACTATATTGGTTGGTCATAGTTGTGGCGGGGGTTTTCTAATTCAATGGATGAGTGAGAACCCGCAAATTTGTGCAGGCGACGTTTATCTCGTTGCGCCAGCTTTTGGCGATAAGTTTAACCCCGAAGCTCCATATGACGAGCCGCTTCGTGGCGGTTTTTTTGATTTTGAGATTGACGAGGCGCTACTTGATCGCGTACGTAGTCTAACTATATTCTACTCTGACAATGACTCGGTGCGAGTTGATACTGCAATAAAAATTCTAAAAAAATCTTTCCCGTCTGCCTGTTATCGATTATTTCCGGGATATGGGCATTTCTGTGGTAAGCGCGACATGGCCGACGATACTTTTCCTGAGTTGTTTGAGACAATATTACGTAATAGAAAATGACTATAGAAGAAGAGGTTGGCTGACATAATCAGCAGCCTAGTTGTTTGATATAAGATATAATAGTACTTGTGAATAAACAACTACAGCAAAAGCTCAAAACTCTACCGCGCAGCCCCGGTGTCTATTTTCATAAGTCGGCGAGTGGCGGGATCATCTATATCGGCAAAGCGGCGGTGTTAAAAAACCGCGTGCGGCAGTATTTTCAGAGTGGCAAAGATTTTGACGCCAAAACTCGGGCGCTGGTTGCCGAGATCTATGACACTGACTGGATTGAAACCGAGAGCGAGATTGACGCGCTATTCCTAGAAAGCGAGATGGTCAAGCGCTATATGCCGCGCTACAATATTCTGCTGCGCGATGATAAATCACAAACTTTCGTGCGAATTGATATGAAAAGCGAATGGCCGACGGTGACTTTTACGCGCAGCCCTGCTGATGACGGTGCGACCTACATTGGTCCTTTTTATAGTTGTTTGCCAGTCAAGAAAGCGTTGCGTTATTTGCGCAAAATTTTTCCTTATTATATCAAGCCGCCCAAGCGCGAACACGCTAATTTAGAAGAGCAAATCGGTTTGGCGCCCAGCCTTGATATGACCAGCTACGAGTACAAGAAATCTTTGCGCAAGCTGATCAAATATATTGAGGGCGGGCGCGTCAAAATCGCGCAAGAAATTGAACGCGACATGAAGCGAGCGGCGCGCAACCAAGAATTCGAGACAGCGGCGCAACTTCGCAATAAATTGACATATTTGCGCGAGCTGCAGCGGCGAATTATGTTCGGCGATCGCGAGTTCATTAATATTTCGAAAGATCGGGCACTATCGCAGTTAGCCGAGCTATTGAGTTTGCCAGCGCCGCCAGCGAGGATTGAGGGCTATGATATCTCACATATGAGTGGTACTAACGTTGTAGCCAGCATGGTAGTCTTCACCAATGGCGCTAGCGACCGGACACATTATCGTAAGTTCAAGATGCACGTGCAGCGTAACGACGACACTGCTAATATGCGCGAGACTATCAGGCGGCGCTTTAGCGAGAAAAATCGTAAAGATTGGGGGATGCCGGATTTGTTGTTGATTGATGGCGGTAAAGGGCAGCTTAGTGCAGTGCTCGACGAATTAGACAGGCTAGACGTTACGGTGCCAGTAATTGGCATAGCGAAGCGCGAAGAAGAAATCGTTGTCGCCAAGAGTCGTTCGCATATTAATGATGATGATGCGCTGCTTGGCCAGTTGATGAAAGAGCCGCGCCTCGGTATTAGCGTACTGGATTCTGGTGATTTTTACTTAATTAATTTGCATGCTGGGCAGCAAAATGCTGGTTCGCACTCGCGGAATCTGCGCGGTAGTGATACTATGAGCGAGTATGATGATGTTGTAAAGCTATTTCAACGTATTCGCGACGAGGCGCACCGTTTTGCCGTCAGTTATCATACAACACTTAAACGCAAAGGTGCTACGAAGAACGAACTTGACTATATTCCTGGTGTAGGTCCGGCAACGCGGCGCAAATTACTGCGGCGCTTTGGCAGTATGCGGGCAGTTAGGCGAGCTAGCCAAACGGAAATTTGCGATGCTATCGGGCAAGCGCTAGGAACTCGCGTCTATGAGGCTTTTTGCTACCAGAGCGGTAATAAGCCGCAACTATGAAAAATACGGCTGATGCGGTATACTGTAGCAGTATGAGTAAACAATTTATAGCTTTTATTCTCCGGTGGATACTGAACTCGCTGGGAATTTGGGTAGCGGTGCGGATTTTTGGCACGGGTTATAGCAATGCTCAAATCGATTCTAGTTTGGTGGCCTTTTTCGGCGCCGGGCTGATTTTTTCAATTATCAACGCGACGCTTAAGCCGATTGTGATGATTTTGTCGTTGCCGATGATTTTGGTAACGCTTGGCTTTTTCACGATAGTTGTTAACGGTTTTTTGGTTTGGCTATCATTGATGCTGGCGCCAGGCTTGCAAATGACGTTCTTGAACTCGATTTTTGCAGGCTTGATATTAAGTTTGGTAAACTATGTAGTAAGTAGTGTTCTGGAGCTTAGTTATCACGACGAACGAGAGGAGAAATCATAAAATGGACGTAACGCTAACTTTGCAAATTGTTATGGTAGTATCGGCGGTGCTGATGATAATTTCGGTTCTGCTGCAGCAGCGCGGGGCTAGCCTGGGCGCTGGATTTGGCGGTTCTGGCGAATTGTATACGACGCGGCGCGGTCTCGATAAAAACCTGTTTGAAGTGACGATTTTCTTGGCTGTAGCGTTTGTGATGTCGATTGTGGCACTGTTGGTTTTGCCGAACTTATAGATAAATCAAGGGTGGATATAAATGAGTAAAGCAAGTAAGGGCAAACTGAGGCTGGGCTACAAGCGGCTAGCGCTGAGAGTCAAGCATGCCGAAGGCGCCACGCAGCGCCATGCTAGCCGCTTTATTCTGCGGCGTATTGAAAATGTCCGCTTAGTGATGACCGAGATTATGATTTGGCTGGCTGCCATAGCCTTGCTGATAGCTGGCTTGGGTATTCAGTATTCCTGGAATTCACAAGGCAGCAAGAAGGATGGCGCTAAGTCTGGCGGCGTGTATGTCGAGGGAGTGATTGGCAATATTAGCACGCTTAACCCTTTGCTAGCGGCTAGCGAGCCTGAACAGGCGGTATCACGGCTGTTATTTTCGTCTCTGTATAATTACGATGTTACCGGAGCGTTGCATACTGACTTGGCCGAATCAATGACGGTAAAAGATGACAAAGTTTATACAATCAAGCTGCGCAATGCCGTCTGGCACGATGGTAAAAAGTTGACTGCCGAGGACGTTGTATACACAATTAATCTGATCAAAAACCCGCAAGTGCGTTCGCCTTTGCGAGTTAACTGGTTAGACATTTCGGCGCGGGCGATTGACGATTCAACGGTAGAGTTTATGCTACCAGCGGTGTATGCCGGGTTTTCGCACGCCTTGACTTTTCCGGTAATACCTAAGCATATTTTGCAAAGTGTTAGTCCGTCGTCAATGCGCGAAGCTGATTTTAGCAGCAACCCGGTCGGCAGCGGACCATTTGCTGTTAAACGAGTTCAAACTAGCGAGTCAACTAGCTCTACCGATGTGGTGCGGATGGAACCGAATACTAAATATTACGGAGCAGTTTCGACTTTGTCGCGCCTGGAGCTGCGAGCTTACGGCAATGAGTCGCTGTTAGTTAAAGCTGTAAATAGCGGTGAGGTTTCGGCGGCTTCGGGTTTGTCTTTGTCGGCTGCTGATAACATTAAATCTAAACAGTACTCGACTAAACATTGGCTTCTCAACAAAGGCGTCTATCTTTTGATGAATAATCGCAGTCAAACACTTCAAGACGCTAGAGTTCGCCAGGCTTTACGCTACGCTACTGATACTTCATCAATTCGCGCAACTGTCGGCGACAATGTGGCGCGGCTAGACACGCCGATTTTGCAAAGTCAGATTGCGCAAAAACTGCCAGCAGCACCAGATTATAATTTAGATAAGGCCAAAGCGTTGCTCAAAGAAGCAGGCTGGACTTATAACCAAGGCCAATGGAAAGGCAAGGATGGCCGGCCGCTGGCGGTTGCTGTGACAACTTCGTCTGGGCGCGATGAATACAAGAAAATAGTCGATGCGCTTAAACAACAATGGTCAAAGCTTGGCGTTGATGTCCAGCTGCGCGAAATCGATACCAGCTCGACAACTACTAGCTTCGTGCAGAGCGTGTTGCAGCCGCGCGACTATGATGCTTTGCTGTATGAATTAGAACTTGGCGCCGACCCGGATGTTTTTGCTTATTGGCATTCGTCGCAAGCTAGCGCTTCTGGTTATAATTTTGCTAATTACTCCAATCGTACGGTTGATAACGACTTGGTCGGCGGACGTTCGCGTACTGATCCAGCCCTGCGGTCGGCTAAGTATATCCAATTTGTTAATCAATGGCTGAACGATGCGCCAGCGATTGGCTTGTATCAATCTGTTGGCAGCTATGTTTTGAATAACGGCGCTTCAATTATAGAGCCGCGCGGTTCGCTGAATACCATGAATGATCGCTACGCTGATGCGACGATGTGGTCGACGGGCAGAGCTTCTGTTTACAAAACTCCATAAGGTTAGTATAATTATAAGCGTACCAATTATGATTTCATGCACTGGTGGCGGAATTGGTAGACGCGCTAGCTTGAGGGGCTAGTGGCCATTGCGGCCGTGGAAGTTCAAGTCTTCTTCAGTGCACCAAATATACATCATGAAATCGTTGCTCTGCCAGCGATTTTTTCATAGTTAATGTTCAAAGAGCAACTGTAGTTTGGTATAATAAAGCAGACGGCGCGTTGGCGGAGCGGTTACGCAGAGGTCTGCAAAACCTTTTAGACGAGTTCGACTCTCGTACGTGCCTCCAAATCTTTGTAGGATTATCATTTAGTTTATTTTTGAGTAAAATAGTTAAAGACGAGGAAACGAGCATAGATTATGTACTGTCAAGTAAGAAAAAATATAAGATTAGAGTATAGCTAGAAGACCTAAGTTGCCTACAGAGTTAGGTAGTACCTGAAAAATATCATAAATATTCAACAAAGCGAATTGTATCGTCAGAGTCTATGGTAATATGAGAATAGTAGATTATAAACCAGATGTCAGCTTCTATTGTAGAACTGTTGATTCATTTGTAGATGATAGCCAAAAGCAAAGTTACAAATATATTGTTGAGAGGGTTAGTAACGGTTTATATGTAGATGTTGGTGATAATAGCTACTTGGACGTATATCTAAGTGAGTTAAATATGCAATTAAGAAAATCTCTTATAGTCGAGGACGTAACTTTGATACGTCAAATAGCTAGTATTCTTAATTTTATAATTAACCATTATCAGAATACACATAACAGTACTGTCCAGGAATGTTACCCTTCGTATATTTTTGCTTTGAGTGCTTTGGGAAAAAATATTAAGAGTGCTATAGAAGAATGGTTAAACTTTCTAAGTCGAAACGGATGCTATACGAACTATAACGATATAATTATCGCTCTATACACCACTTTTTGTAACGTATCAGCCGATACTTATGTAGATGTAAAATATTTTGGTGTATTTGCTGCGGCAGATATAAGTAAATATTTAACAAATTTTGGCAATGATCATGTTGATGATATTAAGGCTATTATGAGCGATCTTTTAAATCGTGATTACCAGTTATCAAATGAAAACTATCTTAATAAAATGTATAAATTCGAGGAGGGAGAAATTTCTGTAGTTGATCATGATGGAGTGGTTGGCAACGAACATGTTTTCGATTTGTACATTACTACAGAGGCAAGAAAGACAGAATACGATGAGGGAATATATAACGTAAAAGTTAAAGTTCCGGTGTACACGCCACGGGTTAGAGATTTGTATGTAAAAAATATAACACGCGAGTCCGAGCTAATTCTTAGACACGAAACCGGGGTTGAATATCGATGGATCTCGGAGTCGATATTGTTTAAACAAATTCAATTAGCGTTCAAGGACTGTATAGTCAAAAGACATGCTAGTCCTAATTTTCTAGGAAGACAACACTACGATGTATATTTACCTGAGCTAAAAATTGCGCTAGAGTATCAAGGAGATCAACATTTTAGACCTATTTCTTTTTTTGGAGGTGAAGCTGGCTTTATTGAAACACAAAAGCGAGACAGGTGTAAAAGGAAGCTATCTGAAGATAATGGAGTCTATCAGATAGATGTATTGCCGGGCTACAATATAGTAGGAGTATTAAAAAAGGTATTACAGTGTCATAGGACACGTGGTTATGATCTTGACGCCCTTATTAGTAATATAAAAGATATTACTAAAACAACACATAGCAATTTTGAGTTAAGGGATTCTGCGGTTACGAGAATCAACCTAGAACATAAGATAAATGTTGGTGAAGACAATAACTTAGAAATAATAATTGAAGGACTTATTCAAAAAGCGTCAAAAACTAAAATTGGTCAAAGAAAACTTACCACTGAAGCGGTTTTACGCTATCAGGGTCTATGTTCTAAATATATGAGAACGCACGAATATGAGAAAGAATTAAAGGTTCGCATTATGATGTGCGCACGCGGTATAGAGGATCATAGTTTTGATAAATACTGGAGGGAAAAGGAATTAATAAAAACTATTGGTGTTGAAAACTTTACAGCTGATTACAGTAAGTAATTATGATTATTCCGGAAGAGTTTCTCTATGGTTGTTATAAGCTAACTCCGTTCGTATAGAGTGTTTTAGCAAAAATAATAGCTCTGATTTTAGGGCTATTTTTCTTCTAATAATTCTTTCAACTCTGGAAATGTTGATTGAAAAAAGTGTCCGCGATCTTCAAAGACGTGAATTTTGGCGGACGGTAGATCACGCTGAAATTTGGCAAGTTCAGAAAATGGCACGACCGGGTCGTCTTTGCTATGAAACAGATGAATTTCCTCGGCGGATTTTTCTAAACCGCCAGCACTATTGATACGGAAACTGCCGAGATCTTCAGGCGATTCATCGTTATAGCACGGCGCCGCCAGAATAAGCCGGCGAACTGGTTTTTCAAGCGGCTTCTCGTGCAAGTATTTGACAAGAAACATTGCGCCCAGGCTATAGCCAACCAACTGAACATCGCCATCCAAAAGCGGCAGCAACTTCTCGAAATAAATTTTCCATTCACCATAATTTGCGTTTTGTCTGTTGGGGAAGTTCGGGAGTAGCACGTCTGCATCGACGGTTTCCTGCGCCAGCCAATCGCGCCATTTCAGGGAATACAGCAACAGCTCGTAGTGGAGTTGGCTGGATTTTAGATTGTTCAAATAATTTTCATAGCTATCAAAACTTGATCCGCCGTGAACTATTACAATTTGCTTCATAAATATAGTATACTATAGCTAGGCGCGAGTGGCGGCTGCGTGAAACGTGAATGGGCGTAGACGCTGAGCGTCATAGACATACATGGGAGTATGCGCGAGTGGCGGAATTGGTAGACGCGAGAGACTTAAAATCTCTTGACCAAAAGTCGTGCGGGTTCGATTCCCGCCTTGCGCACCATAGCTTATTTATGAAACAGCAAAAGAAACATAATACTTTGAAGCATTACGGTAGCGCATTTCTTGATTGGCTTACCGAGAAGTGGTATTTAGCGCGCTATCGCAATGTGCGTTTCCTGCAGCGGCGGCCGCATCGCAGCTTTCGGCGGACGCGGCGGCGAGATTATCGCCGCAGTTTGCGTTTGCCTGGGTATATTGCTTTTACTCACTATGTCAATCGCGTGTTGTGGAAGAGTAAAGGTCTGTTCTTGTCCATGATAATCTTGTATGCGCTGATAATAATTTTTCTAGGAATTATTACTAGCCAGTCAACTTATGATTCAATTGGCAAGCTAGTATCCGAGTCGCTGGGCAAGATTTTCGATGGCGGCGTAGGACAGTTGCTAAATGCTGGTATGCTGACATTTTCGTCGCTGGCGATTGACACAACGTCGCTGCGGGCTGAACAGGGAGTTATGCTGGCGCTGCTTGTGTTGATGACTTGGCTAACGGCGGTGTGGCTGCTGCGCGAAATTCTACTTGGGCTTAAGCCAAAATTACGCGACGGCTTGTACAACGCAACCGCACCGTTGATATCGACGTCGGTGGTATTGTTGATATTGCTAATTCAGCTATCGCCAGTTGGTATTATGGCGCTGGCGTATTCGGCGTTGGTATCGGTGCATATATTAACAGAAGGTTTCGGTATGATGTTATTCGGTCTGCTGGCGGCAAGTGTATTAACACTTGTACTCTACTGGGTGACCAGTACGATTATTGCGCTAGTCGTGGTGGCTTTGCCTGGTATGTATCCGCTGCGGGCAATCCAGGCTGCTAGCGACTTGGTGGTTGGCCGGCGACTAAGGATTATGCTCAGGATAGTTTGGGCGTTTGTCTATAGCTCGGCGATATGGTGCGTTGTGATGGTGTCGTTGGTATTGCTAGAACGCGGATTATCGTCAAAGCTGAAGTGGCTCGAATCGGTACCAATCGTGCCATTTGCTGGCGCGTTTATGATGGCGCTGTTGTTTGTCTGGTTGGCAGCGTATATTTATCTGCTGTATAGAAAGGTGGTAGCAGATGACGCGAAGCCGGCTTGAAGAAATTAAAAAACTGCTCAATCAATACAGCTACGAATATTACGTGCTTGACCAGCCAAGTGTCAGTGATGCGGTGTACGACAGCTTGATGGCGGAGCTTAAGAATATTGAAGTAGCACACCCAGAGTGGATTACGCCAGATAGTCCGACGCAGCGGGTTGGTAACAAGCTGCTTGAAGGTTTTCAAAAAGTTCGTCACGAGCGGCGAATGGTTAGTCTGAACGACGTGTTTGATAAGAATGAAATCGAAGCGTGGATTGAGCGTACTGATAAGCTGATACCGGGACATAAGCATGAATTTTTTACCGATATCAAGATGGATGGCCTGGCGTGCGCGTTGATTTATATTGATGGCGTGTTGACGCAGGCGGTGACGCGCGGCGATAGCTTTATCGGCGAGGATGTGACGAACAATGTGCGGACCATTAAAAACGTGCCGCTGCGGCTGCATGAGGCGTCAGGCTTTGAACAATTTTTGCGCGGACGGACGGAAATTCGTGGCGAGATTGTGATGTTGAAACGTGACTTTGCGGCACTCAATGATAAACAAAAATCCTCCGGGCAGCCAGAATTTGCTAATCCGCGTAATCTGGCGGCAGGAACAATCCGCCAGCTTGATCCGTCTTTGGTGGCGGCGCGGCCGTTGCATTTTCGCGGCTATGATGTACTGCGTGATAACGACGCTGAAGTGTCGACCAACAGCTTTGCTTATAAGGCGTTGACTGCTCTAGGAATTACTCGTAATCAGCAGGCGAGTGTTTTTACTACTTTAGCTGATGTGATGAACTTCGTTAACGAATGGGATGATAAGCGCCATGATTTGCCGTTTAATACTGACGGTTTGGTGATTAAGGTCAATGATCGAGCACTGTATGAAAGTCTCGGGTTAGTTGGGAAAAATCCGCGCGGCGCGGTCGCTTACAAATATGCTGCTGAGCAGGCCACGACCATCGTCCGCGATATCGTTATTTCCATCGGTCGAACCGGTGCGGCCACGCCAGTAGCGGTGTTTGACCCGGTGGTGGTGGCCGGTACGACGGTGCAGCATGCTAGCCTGCATAACGCTGACGAAATTGCTCGGCTGGACGTGCGTCGTGGTGACACGGTGGTGATTTTCAAGGCCGGCGATATCATCCCGCAGGTACAAACTGTGCTAAAAGAATTGCGACCGGCAGACACCAAACCAACCGACTATCCAGCGGAATTGGCGCGCCAATATCCGGAGCTAGAATTTGTGCGGCCAGCAGGCGAGGCAGTCTACCGTGTCAAAGGTTTGAGTGGCCCGCTGATTTTGAAGCGAGCCCTAGCACATTTTGCCTCCAAAGGCGCGCTGGACATCGACACACTGGGCGAGAAAAATGTCGAGGCACTGGTCGAGGCTGGGCTAGTTAACGATTTGGCGGATATTTACCGGTTGACGAAAGATGATTTGCTGCAGCTGGAGCGCTTTGCTGAGATTTCTGCGCAGAAGCTCATCGATGCCATCGCCGCTAAAAAGCAGCCAGCGTTGGAGCGATTTTTGTTCGGTCTCGGCATCCGACATGTTGGCGCGCAGACGGCGATTGATCTGGCAAACCACTTTGAGAGTATCAAGAAATTAAGCCAGGCGACTATCGATGAGCTGCGCGAAGTAGACGGTGTGGGTGAAATCGTTGCCGAGTCGATCGTGGCGTGGTTCGCTGATGAAGATAACGTGACGCTGCTCGAAAAATTTGCTGACTTGGGCGTGACACCGCAGTTTAGCCAAAAATCCGACCGACTAGCTGGCCAAAGTTTTGTCATCACCGGCACTTTGCAATCGATGGGGCGCGACGCTGTTGCTGAAAGAATCCGTAATCTGGGCGGCACCTTCCAAGCCGCTGTTGCAAAAGATACAACATATTTAGTAGCCGGCGGCAAAGTCGGCGCCAGTAAATTGAAAAAAGCCGAACAATACGGCACCAAAATTATTGACGAGCAAACATTATTAGAACTCATACAGTAACGGAGGCATAGCTATGACACAACAATCACATCGCGCCCTTGCCATCAAACCCGCCGACACAGTTGTGTTTACTGCCATGTCGAAAAAGTATTTTTACATGAGATTTTTCGTAACGAAATTTGCACTTGAACAAGGCGCTGTACCGATCAACCCATTTGCCAGTTTTGATTATTTTTTGCTCGATGCGGTGGAGCGCGATACGGTACGGCGTGCCAATAATACGCTGGTGGCGCGCGCTGATGAGCTCTGGGTATTTGGCGATATTGCTGATGGTGTGCGAGCGGAAATAGTTCAAGCCTGGCAGCAACATAAAACCGTCCGATTTTTCGCGTTTCGCGGCGATAAACATATTTACGAAGTCACGATTGACGACTTAGTTTATGAAGATGGCGTCGAGCCTCTAATTCACGTAGGAGAATAAAATGAAGAATGGCAACGCCGATCTAAAGACTGTCAGAGTCATTCGCCAGAATCATAGGTTTGCGGTTAGCGAAGTAGATTGGCTTGGCGAACGCGTGTTTTGCAAGCAGTCGCAGCCCGGGGTGACTGGCAAAGATGAAATATTGCGCGAAGCGAATGGTTTGCGAACTTTTGATAAATTGACTCGTAATTTTAACGATATACCATTTTCTGTGCCAAAATTGCTGTATCATGACGATGTGAAAATCTTAACGCAATTTATCGACGGATGGACGCCAGAGCTAGCCAACGTGCCTGATGACTTTTTTGTACAAAGCTTCGTGCAAATGGATCACTATTTTCGCAGTCAGAAACGCCGTCGCTCGCGCTGGTCGCAACAAAATAAAGACGGAGAATATATTTGGCATAAGCTAGAGCGAATTATATCTGGGTTTAATTTAGAAGTGATACCGCCGGAAATATTTCGGGCTAGTTTGGATTTCTTGCGTGATAATCATAGCTTGTGCGAAGCTCGACCGATGCATGCGGATTTTACCGAAAATAATCTATTGTATGACGGTGATAGATATTGGTTAGTTGACTTCGAGAGTTTTCGTGATGATTGGCCGCGCTGGTACGATGTAGTTAATTTTACGTACAACCGCGAGATGGAACGCCCCGAAACTGCCAAACGTATGTGCAATATTCGGCGTTTGGTCATTGAGCAGCTGGGCGAGAAGCCGACTACTCGGCGAGAAATCGCCTGCATTAAGATTGTACGCGGTTTATCGTTAATTATTGAACATATGACTATCGGCGGGCGTAATCACGCAGCGATAGTCCCGTTTGATAACGCTTTGCGCCAGAGGATAATAACTTCTTTTTACGAAGTTTTTTGCCGGCTAGATGATAAAATAGGATTATGAAAAAGCATAAAATATTCTGTTCATATGCTTTTACTGGCGAGGACAAGCTGAAAGTTGAGGCGCGTATGCGCCGGGTGGTCGATTTGCTTGAGAGGTGCGGATGTGAGGTCTATTGTAATTTGTTTGATGACGCAACTGACAATTATAATAACCCGCGTCAGTTTTTGCGACGAGCAATTGATCAAATGAATGAGTGCGACAAAATACTAGCGATTCAAACTTCGCCGCGTCGCAGTGAAGGTATGCTGATAGAAATCGGCGTTGCTATTGCTCGCAATAAGTCAATCCTGTTGGCGCAGCATCAGAGCGCTGCCGGCAAATCGTATTTACCAGATCTCGCTAGGCGGACGCAAACCTGGCATAGTGAAAGCGAGCTAGATACTGCTATTATTACTCTGATAAAATCTGAATGCGATTAATCATGGCAGAACCAAAGAAGCTATCTTTCAATGAAACGCTAAAAGCTTTTGGCACGGTGGCGATAACGACTTATAAAGCTTCTCCGCTGGCGGCGATTACCAAAATAATCGGTACGATTATCGGTTCGGCTATTCCGTTAGTTACTGCGTTTGTGGCCGCGCAAGCGACTACTTATCTGGCGGCTGGCTTCGCCGGTGACGAGCAAGCAGGCACAAGGGCAATTTGGTGTGTTGCAGCGACTGTGCTGCTGGGAATTCTTATGATGGCGTGGAATAGTTTGCAAAATTATATAGATCAATTCACTTCGTATAAAATCAACTCGGCTATTAGCGACCAGTTGTACGAGCATTTTGTCAGTATTGATTTTTGGCGTTATGACGACAAGGACACTGCCGACATGTTTGATAAGGCGCAAAGTTTTGTTTCGTTTTTCTCGCGCTTCTTCGACGCTATGGCTAGGATAATTGCGTCAATTGTTAGTGTAATAGTAGCCTTAGCCTCGCTATTTTCTGTTAGCTGGTGGATTGGCTTGATATTGTTTTTAGCGATTATTCCTAGCGCAATAGTTCAGCTAAAGTTGTCGCGTTTGCAGACAGAGCATTGGCGTAAATATACCGAAGCTCGGCGCCGCAGTGATTCAATTTCTTGGAATGTGATGCAGCCGCAAAATTTGGCGGAACTGCGTATTTATAACGCAGCGCGCTATATGTTAGATATGCGAGCGAAGTGGCGCGACAAAGATCAGCTCGAGCGTATTCAATTTGAGCGCGCTTATATTATCAAACGGTTGGCAGCCGACGTTGTCGAAGCAATAGCTCAGCTAGTTGGGCTATTATCGATTGTTTTGCAAATTATCCATCGTGTTCAGCCGGTCGGCCAGTTTGTTCTGGTTGAGCAAATGATGTCGAGGGCGCTTGGCGGCATGAGCGGTTTAATTATACAGTTCAATAGCATTGATCAGGATATTGCAGCGATGGTTGATTTCCAAAGGTTTATGCGATTGCCGAGAAACTTGAATGAAGGTCGGAAATTGCTCGAACCGCCGCAGACGATTGAACTGCGGAATGTTTCGTTTCATTACCTCAAAAACGACAAGCTAGTGCTAAGCGATATTAACATGAAAATTCGCGCTGGCCAACGGATTGCTATTGTCGGTGAAAATGGCGCTGGCAAATCGACGCTTATTAAATTGTTGCTGGGGTTGTATCAGCCAACGCGCGGCCAGGTCTTGCTCGATAACGTGTCGCTGGCGGATATTAATAAGAGCTCGTGGCACAGCTATCTCGGAGTGCTGCAACAAGATTTCATAAAATATCGATTCGCAACAGCTTATGAGAACGTTGTGTACGGAGACATTCAGCGCAGCTATGACGAGCAGCATTATCAAAGATCAATCAAGCAGGCTGAAGCCAGCGCTTTCATTGATAAATTGCCCAAGAAGCGCGATACGATTCTCGGGCAATGGTTTGAGCACGATGATGGTACTAACGGCGTTGATTTGTCGGGCGGGCAATGGCAGCGGTTAGCGTTGGCGCGTAATTTTTATCGCCAGGCGCCAATTGTTATTCTAGACGAACCAACTAGCGCTATCGATGCCTTGGCAGAATCAAGGATTTTTGCTCGGCTATTTGGCAAGCATGGCAATACCATCATCGCTATCAGCCATCGTTATACAACTATCAAAAAAGCCGATGTTGTCTATATGATGCAAAACGGCAAGATTGTCGAGCAGGGCAGTGTTGACGAATTAGTAGCTCGCCGGGGTGAATTTTATAAGATGTTCGCTAGCCAAATTGAATAAGCGCTTGCAATTTACTAAACGTTGCGCGATAATATGCTTATGCTGGTACGCAATGGGGCCGCCCTGTTGCGAAAACAAACATCATACCAACGCCGTGCCCCGGGTGGGCGCGTAGCAGCACAAACCGCTACTAGAAATTGTAGCGGTTTTTTGATATTGTAGATAGAGGGGAGATTGTTTGGGGCATTAGCTCATTTGGGGAGCCTTCAGCAGAAATATTGCGCAAGCGCTCTAGCCAAATTGACAACTGTCCTGTAGTAGTTTGGGGCATTAGCTCATTTGGCTAGAGCGCTTCGCTGGCAGCGAAGAGGTGACCGGTTCGAATCCGGTATGCTCCACCACGGACCTTTAGCTCAGTTGGCTAGAGCGCACGATTCACATTCGTGAGGTCGCAGGTTCAAGCCCTGCAAGGTCCACCAATTTAGGCGTAAACGGTTTTTGGGAATAGTTATCCTTGTAAACAACTTAGCCACAAGCATGGGGATATAGCTCAGCTGATAGAGCGCAGCATTCGCATTGCTGAGGTCGAGGGTTTGAGTCCCTCTATCTCCACCAATTTATGACTGAAATGTTCGAGAGACCTGAAATAATCAACGCGCGAAAACATATGATGAGACTTCTTTATCGGTAGAAAAGGTGCATAATGCCGAAGATACTGCTTGTCGGATGTTATGCATTGTACGAACTAATGCAGGCAATGCAAATCACCAATAAACTGCCAGATAACCTGACGCTAACAAATGATCATATTGAACAATCAGAGACATTAGACCATTCCAGCGTCTACATTGAGAGCGTCCCTACTAAGAAGTTTGCTCAGCTTGTTAAATCTGTTTATCACCATTATTAGACAGCGTAACTGATCTTACTGCATATAACCTCTATGTTTGACAGAATAACAAATAGCGTCCAAAATTCGAAAGAAAATCAATAAAATTTTGGTTTGTACTGTTATGGCTAAAGTCTTATAATTTGCTTAGGTGTATAACTAAAAATCAAGTCTAAAAATTAAATTAGGAGTTTACTTGATATGAGACTAAATACGACAAACTCTTTTCGATGTCTGAAGACGAAAGAGATTTATGCTATCTTAGATGGTGATGTAAAATTTGAAGAATATACATTTAGCGATAACGGGGATACTGTAGAAGTTTCTATGCCGTATCTATCAGGGTCAGCTTTGTGCAGTATATCTACTAACTTTGGATTACCTGTAACATATCACTGGAAGAACGGGACTAACCTTAGCAGATGGCAATACTTAGAAAATCTATTTGAATATTGTATAAAAGAAGACAAATGCGACAAATTATTAGCTTATCTATTCAATAAGAGCCAATTCTCTAGTATTCTGTCTGGACATACGCCAAAGGCAACAATTGACGCTTATGAGTATTTTGTTAAATTGATTGTTGATAAAATCAATGGCTTATTATCGCTCAGCAGCAATGAGCTTATAATTAATAACAGCCGTTTCGTCATTAGAAAGATTGGTGATAATGTAGCAATATCTGCACCAACGGTCAAAAAGATTGATCGTAGATATATACAAGAACTTTCTGATCGTGCTTTGAATGATATTAGACAATCTAACTATGATAGTGCTATCACAAAATCTAGAACCCTATTAGAAGAGGTTTTTCATTACGCAATAGAAAAGAAAAGCGAAAATTCTTCTACCTCTGGTGAAATTAGAAACTTATACAATCAAGTTAAAGATTTGTATAGTATGCACGGCAATGGAAATATTGATCGGCGTATAAATACTTTATTGTCAGGACTGGAAAAAATAGTAACAGCAATAACCGAGATGCGCAACATGAATAGCGACGCACATGGCGTTGGTGCAGCTCGTATCAGAATATGCGAACACCACGCTAGATTATTTGTAAATAGCGCTGTAGCAATGGCAGAGTTTATTTTATCTGTTGTAGATAGATCCCAATCTTAAGTCCTTGACAAAACCCCACCGCCCTGCTAATATTTTCAGAGGTCAATATGTTGCTTTTGCCCCAGGTAAGAGCGTAATGTTGTAAAGATAAAACACCCTAGTTGCACCGATAACGCGCAACTTTTTTGTTGCCCAAAAATCATTAATCAAAGGAGGAAATATGCCCCGCACCAAGCGAGAAGGAATATTTTATGGCGTCGTGATGGCGTTTACGATGTCAATTTTTATGAATTTGCTGAATACGTTTTTGCACGCTGGCGTGTCGATGCAATCGCTGGGCAGAGCACTGCTGCTGCAGCCAGTAATCTTTGCAATCGTCATGGTTGTTGAGAGTTTGGTTGTATCGAAGCTGGCGCAAAAAGCCATGAAGCGTTTTGTCCGGGCGAAGGACAGCACAGAAGCTCATGCACTGGCGCGAACAGTGTGTATGGTGACGGGTATGTCGCTGGCGATGAGCTTGATCGGGCTTGTCTTGGCTGGTACGCCGCTAGCCGAGTTGCTGCTGCGCTTTGCCTCGGCTTGGCCGATGAATTTCTGCGCGGCGTTCTGGTGGCAAATATTAGCTGCTGGGCCGATTGCGCGCATGGCACTGAAGGCAGCGCGGGCGTATCGCTCAGAAAAAATTTCAATGGTTATTGATTAGTTGTGATGTTATTCTTAAGCGTAACATTTCCAAATCTTACGCCTATGATTTTCAAATCTTCCACGTATGATCCCTGAATCTTCCGCGTGAGATTTTTCCGCCTGGCGCGTATAATAGAAGTATGGGACGAATACCGCTGGCCGAACAGATGCGGCCGCAAACATTGGACGAGGTGATTGGGCAGAGCCATTTACTGGGCGAGGGCGAGCTGCTCCGCCAAATTGTTAAGCGTGGCGAGCCGGTCAGTTTGATTTTGTGGGGGCCGCCAGGGACAGGTAAGACTACCTTAGCGCGGATCATTGCCCGCGAAGTCAATGCGGAGTTTGTTGAGCTATCGGCGGTGACCAGCGGCAAGAAAGACGTCGAACGGGTGATTGAGCACGCTCGGCAGAACTGGAATTTGGGGCTACGAACAATTTTGTTTGTTGACGAAATCCACCGCTTCAACAAGGCGCAGCAAGATGCGTTTTTGCCGCATGTCGAGAGCGGGCTGATTACTTTGATTGGCGCGACCACTGAGAACCCGAGCTTTGAGGTGATCACGCCGCTGCTCAGCCGGACGCGGGTGTTGGTGCTCCAACAGCTGACCAAAGATGAAATTATATTGGTGCTGAAGCGAGCGCTGAAGACTTTGAAACAAACCAATCGGGTGTCGCCCAAAGCTCTGGACTATCTGGCGGAATTAGCGGACGGCGACGCGCGGGTGGCCTTGGGTAATTTGGAATTGGCATTGAGTTTTGGCGGGAAGGTCACGCCCGAGGTGGTCAAGGCCGCGGCTCAACGGCGATTGCCGGGCTATGACAAAAAGGGCGATGCGCACTATGATGTCATCTCAGCGTTCATCAAGTCGCTGCGCGGTAGCGATGCGGTGGCTGCGGCGTATTATTTAGCGCGCATGATTGACGCTGGCGAAGACCCGAAATTCATCGCTCGGCGGATGGTGATTTTCGCGTCAGAAGACATTGGGTTGGCGGGTAACGGCGCGCTGAGCTTGGCAGTTGCTGCCTTTGAAGCAGTCGAGCGCGTTGGGCTACCTGAAGCCAAATATAATTTATTCCACTGCGCTATCGCTCTGGCTCGCAGCCAGAAATCGCGCGAGATTACTGATCTGATGAATGACGCCTTTTCTCTGGCGCACAAATATCCGAATTCACCAGTGCCGCTCCATCTTCGAAACGCTGCTACCAGGCTAATGAAAGATCTAGGTTACGCTAAAGATTACCAATGGCAAGCTGGCTTCCAGCATGAAAAGGGATTTTTGCCGGAAGAGGTTAGGAAAGAGACCTCGAACCGCTAACGGGTTTTACTGAATTTTTTGCCGTACAATCTATGCGAATATCGCTAACGCGTGTCATAAACATAAATAGTATGCTACATTAGATGTATGAGCAGCAAGAGCGCAAAGAAATCTGAGCAGCGCAAATCTAACCAGCAGCAAGATGGCGCTCAGGCAAGCCAAGGCGAACAAATCCAGCCGCAGCAGAGTGTTGCTCAACCAGTCTCAAGCGAACAAATTCAACCGCCGCAGGTAGAGCAAGTCCAGCAGCCAATGCCGCAAATTGAACAGGCGCAAGCGCAACCCGAACAGCAGAATCAATCGACGGCAGCCACTTCGCCACAAGCTTACCAGAATCAGACTCAATATCAATACGTTTATGTCAACTATTCAAGAAAAAGCAACGTCATCGGATTGTCGATTGTTTACGCGATCAGTTTATTCTTGACGATAGGCCTTCCGATTGGTTTATTCAGCATGAATGGTTCGATGAAAGACTTTTCGAGCGAAGCAAACTATTATTTGATTCAAGTAGTGAAAATAGTCATGCCGATTGTTCTGGCACTGTCGGTGATATCGTCTATAATTTTGTGGATAGCTTACTTGGCGAGTAAAAACAAACTAGTAGCCAAAATTGCAGCTGCCTGTACGCTTTCTATATCGGTCATATCTTTTGTTGTTTTTTGGATTTATTTAAACTTCTATTCTGTGGTAGGCTTTGGTGATGCGGCGTTCTTTTTGCCTATACCTTTCGGCGTGATGATATTAGGAATTGCTTGGTGTGTTAACGTTTTTAAATACCAGAATGAAAAGCCAGCGTATTATGCGAATACTTCTCTAAACGGCCAATATGTAGTTTCGCCGCAATATTCTAATCAGCCACCGCAGTACCAATATTCGTTGCAGCAACAACCAGCTCAATACTCACAACAACCAGATCAATATCCGTCGCAGCAGCCAGAGCAGTATCCCCAGCAGCAAGGCCAAATGCCTTATCCGCCTGTATCGCAGCAATATCCGCAAAATAATGTCCAGTATCCATACGATTATAATAAAAAGTAAAGGAGAATAATACAAATGGCACGACAATCATCACAACAACCGCAACCGAGCATTCAGCAGCCAGGCGCTGCCGATCCGCAGTACGGGCCAGCGCCAGTTGAGCAGAATGTTCCTTATGAACAGCAGCCGGTCAACCAGCAATATTTCGCGCAGCCGCAAGCTGCGCCAGTTCAGTATGTTGTTATGGCGCAGTCGCTCAAAGGCGTCAAGGGCTGGCTCGCATTTTTCATGGTGTGTCTAGCGATTGATGGCGTTTGTTCGGTTGGTTTGTTTTTTACCTCGTTGTTAAACCTAGGCGATCCATCGGCTGTCGTTTCGGTGATATTCATGCCGATCATTGCTGTACTGACTATTGTCGCGGTGGTGCTTATTAATCTGCAAAAGAAGCTTGGCAAGTGGCTGGCGGTTGCGGCGCTGGTAGCCTCGTTCTTCTATTCAGCAAGTTCTGCGGTAGTTGATAGCGTGGTCAAAAGACCTCCGAACACTGACTCAATTATTAGTATGGTTAGCACTATCATTGCTAGCGGGATTTCTATGGGATTGCTTTGTTTATACTTCTTTGTTTCTAGGCGCGTGAAAGAGACTCTGGTTAATTAAAATACCAAAAGTTTCTCTATACGAATAGGCCGCTCCTTTTCTAGAGCGGTCAGTTTTTTATTCAATTGATAGCCGGTGTTCGCTGCATCCGATTAATACGCCTTCGTACGGGCGTAGTTCTACCGAGCCGTCATCGGTAACCTCGGGGTAGTCGGTTGGGTGTGTGGCGCATAAGACACTGCCGGTATGTGGTAGCGTAACACGGTGTTTGGTGTCGCCGAAATTTAATGCGACAAAGACATGCTGCTCTCGGCCAATCCATCGCGCGTAAGCAAATATGTCATTGTCTGTATCGCTGAGCGGCTCGTATTCGCCAGTGCGCAAGATTTCGTAGCGGCTGCGCAAGGTCAATAAGCGGCGGTATAGCGCCAGAAATGAGTCTGGCTCGTTCTGTTCTGATTCTACATTGACGTTCTGGCAAGCAGGATTTACTGGCAGCCATGGTTTAGCGGTACTGAATCCAGCATTTTGGCCAGCCGTCCATTGCATCGGCGTGCGTTCTGGGTCGCGCCCGACAGATTCGTCATTGCCGTGGCTAAAGACCGACTTATCTTGAATCTCTTCAAAGCGAACTGGCCCATTGCTCATGCCAATCTCGTCGCCGTAATATATTACGGGCAGCCCTGGCAGTGTCAGTTGCATCAACGCAATCAAGCGAGCTTGCTTCTCGCCGCCGAAGCGCGTAACGATGCGCGATTGGTCATGATTGCTAAAGCAATAGACGGGTGTGTGCACGTCGGGGTTGATCATGCCTTGGAATTCGTTGACGATTGTGCTCATCGATTCGGCATTGAAATTGGTATTTAAACCTTCGAAGTTGAATGGCATTGATACTTTTGGATTGACACCATAAAAACCCAAGTATTGTTCGCTAGTGCTATAATTGCCATCCGGATAGTCCTCGAAAACCATGATGCGATCCGGATACGAGGCGACTATATCTGTTAGTTCCCGCAGATACGGGAAAAGATTCTCCCAAAAACGGCTGTACTTATGCTGCAAATCATCGAATTGTGTCGGCGGTTTCTTATCGTGATAATGCTCGGCGACTGGGTCGTTGCGTAGTTCTGGGTCTTTGCTGATCCAACGTACCGCGTCCGCTCGAAAGCCATCAACACCGAGATCTAGCCAAAAACGCAGTACGTTTTGCATTTCGCGGCGTACCTCAGGGTTATCCCAGTTGAGATCTGGCTGTTCTTTCAGGAATGTGTGTAAGTAATATTGCTGGCGCCCTTCGTGCCACTGCCACGCCGACCCGCCAAAAATACTCAGCCAATTGTTCGGTTCTGAGCCGTCAGGTTTAGCGTCGCGCCAAACATAAAAATCATTCTTATCGTTGTCCTTGGAGCTTTGCGATTCTAAAAACCACGGATGCTGATTACTGGTATGGTTGGGTACGAAGTCAACCATTACTTTAATATCGCGAGCGTGCGCTTTCTCGACCAACTCTTTGAAATCATCAAGCGAGCCGAAAATCGGATCAATATCACAGTAGTCCGCCACATCGTAGCCCATGTCAGCTTGCGGCGACGGATAAAACGGCGAAAACCAAATTGCATCGATGCCAAGCGAATTGTCGCCGCCCTTAATATAATCAAGTTTAGCAATCACGCCGCGCAAGTCGCCGACGCCATCGCCGTTAGAATCCATAAACGATCGCGGATAGATTTGATAAAATCCGTTAACATCGCGCCATTTTTTTGCCATAGTAACCCTCTTATTCTTATTAAAAACTTATTTTTTATTAGCGCGCTTTCGCTCATTAGCGTCGAGGAAGCGTTTACGCAGACGCAAAGACTTTGGCGTTACTTCCAGCAGCTCGTCGTCCTCGATGAAGTCGATGCATTGCTCCAGACTAAACTGCGTAAATGGCGTCAATTGCACTGTGCCATCGGACGATTTGGAGCGCATGTTGGTTAGGTGTTTAGCCTTGCAAACGTTAATTTCGATGTCTTCTTGGCGGTTATAAATACCGACGATCATCCCGGCATAGACTTCCGTACCCGGCCCGACCAAGAGTTCGCCGCGCGCTTCGGCCGCCTGCAGAGCATACGGCGTTGTCGTGCCAGCTTCAAAGGCGATGAGTACGCCGCCGCGGGTCTTTGGCAATTTGCCGCCTAGCGGTTGATAGCCATGCGGCAGGGAATTCATGATCACCGTGCCTTTGGTGGCAGTTAGTAGCACGTTGCGCAGGCCGATCAACGCCCTGGTCGGCAGTACGTAGGTGATGCGGGTAGCGCCGCTGGCGGTGGTTTCCTGTGACCTCATCTCAGCGTGGCGCGCACCCAGTTCTTGGCTGATTGCGCCGATGAACTCGCTGCTAATTTCGATTTGTAATTCTTCAATTGGCTCTTTTTCGACACCGTCTTCAGTGATGGTCACCACTTGCGGGCGGCCAACTTCGAACTCAAAACCTTCGCGCCGCATGGTCTCGATCAAGACGCTCAGGTGCAGCTCGCCGCGGCCAGATACCGTAAAGCCGATGCCGTTTTCCTCGACGCGCAGCGCCACGTTGGTTTCTAGTTCCCGCCGCAGCCGGTCACCAATTTGCCGTGAGGTGGTAAATTCGCCCTCGCGCCCTTTCATCGGGCTGGTGTTTGGACCGAGGTACATGCTCAGCGTCGGTGCTTCAATGGCAATCGCCGGCAAGGCTTCAGGCTGTTCTTTATCAGCAATCGTATCGCCAATGTGCGCCTCGCTGACGCCGACCAACGCCACGATGTCGCCAGCAAACGCCTCGTCAAGCTCCTCGCGGTTCAGTCCGCGGTAACCAAAAACTTTCTCAATTCGCGCTGAACCCGACACTTCGCCCTGTTTCAGCAAGCTAACCGCCAGGCCGCGCTTAACCGACCCACGAGCGATCCGCCCAATGGCATATTTGCCCTGAAAGGTGTCGTACTGCAGGCTGGTTACCAGCAGCTGAAAACCGCCATCAGCCGTGACGCTCGGCGCCGGGATGTCATTGATAATTGCTTCAAAAATCGGTGTGAGGTCGGCGTCTTCACTCGGGTCGGTAGGAATCTCTCGCCACGCTTTGCCGTCGCGCCCGATAGCATAATAAATCGGATATTGCAGTTGAGCATCGTCGGTCGCTAGTTCCAAAAATAGGTCGCTCAGTTCATCTTCAACCTCAGCAATTCGCCTGGCTGGCTTGTCAATTTTATTAATCACCACCACTGGCTTCAAGCCCAGTTCCAGCGCCTTGCTCAGCACAAACTTCGTCTGCGGCATCGGCCCTTCCTGGGCGTCGACGATCAGCAGCACGCCGTCCGCCATCTGCAGCGTCCGCTCGACTTCGCCGGAAAAATCAGCGTGTCCCGGCGTGTCGATGATGTTAATTTTATAATCACCGTAAAAAATCGAGGTTTGTTTGGCGGTGATGGTGATACCGCGTTCGTGCTCCTGATCGCCCGAATCCATGATCAATTCTTGGCTCATCTCGGCCTGATTGTCGCGAAATGTGCGCGACTGTTTGAGTAGCCCATCAACCATGGTCGTCTTGCCGTGATCGACGTGGGCAATAATGGCAATATTTCGAATCTTGCTAGCGTCTTTCATAAAAATATGGTCTGGGATTAACAGCAGACCTTCCTTTGGTGACTTATTGTAACACAGATGGGCGGGGATGGGAAGTACGCTACTCTGGCGAAGCTTGCTCATCAAGCTTTAGCTGCACGAAAACGGCTAGCCCTGACAAAGCTACCAGCATCCAACCAGCGATGAAAACGCTTTGGTTTGACAAAACTCCAAACACAAACGTTAGCGGCATGAGGACAATTCGCCCCACGGCATTTATCACCGAACCGGAACCTGTGCGGTACCGTGACGGTAACTGGTGTTGTATCTGCGCAGTAAAATGGAATAACAGCGCCCCCGAGACTACCGCTATTAAGACCTGCGCGGCGATAGTTATCCATAAATTACTGCCCACCGAAAGCGCGAGCGACGCCAAGCCTAGCAAAATCGACAGAACTATATTTATTTGCTTTGAGCTGAGATATTTAACCAACGAGCCGCCCAGTCCGCCCAAGCCTTCTATGAACGATCCAGCGATGCCAAATACTATCGCCGGAGCCGACAGCGCAATATACCACAGCTGATAAGCTTCGCGATTCATCTTTTGGATACAAAAGACTATCATAATCGCAGTCATCAGCCAGAGTAGGTTTTTACTTTTGAAAACGCATTTGAATGTATTTTTAGTGTGTTTGATAAGTTTTTCATCAGCCACCTCGCGGCTAATTTTTGCATCTTTATAAATTAGATGGCAAACCATAGACATCACAATTGGAATAATTGTTAAGTTAAACGCCAGCAGCAGCGAATGTTCGCCGATCCAGCCGCCTAAAAAGTTACTGATAATCAACGCTACTCCGCCTAGAGTTTCGTATAGTCCTAGCGCTCGATTAAAATTCCTAGCGTGCCCTTGCTCCTCGAGCAGCGTATCGTAAATCATAGCTGCGCCAGTTCCGCTCGAAAAAGCATCATGAAGACCCCAAATCGTCACAGCGGCGGCATACATAAAGATATTATCGCTAGCGCCGGCCATCAAGCTGCTAATTCCTAAGAACAGCCCAGCGAGCACCATTGAGCCCTTGCGGCTCCAGCGATCCGCGATGATTCCTGATGGAATTTCGGTCAGAACGGATGATATCAATAGAACAATCGCGATCAAACTAATTCCAAAATTGTCGATGCCGATACTTCTTATAAATAATTTTTCAATTGAATACCAAAGTACAAAGCTTAAGAAGAACTTGCCAACATACAGCGGAAGCAGCCTCTTCATGACAGCTTTCTTCATATTCTAATTATAATGCGTGACAGCGTTATTTTGAAGGTCTATGACAATAATTTGAATTGGTGCGGGTAGAGGGAGTCGAACCCTCGTCTCATGCTTGGGAAGCATACATAATAGCCGTTATACGATACCCGCGCTGACTATTATTATACACTATGCTCTGGTTATTTTTGCAGGACGCTACCTCCAGATTGACATAACCGGTTTACTTGCTACAATCAAAGTATGAAAAAACAAAAACTTGTAGTTATATTAGTTATTCTAACACTGATCGGGGCGGGGATAGGCGTATACATTGCTGTACGCATTGCGCCAAAAAATAAGGATAATACCGGCCAGCAGGAGCAAAAGACAACCTCCAGCTCTAACTCTACTAAGTCTGGTTCTGGCAATAGTTCTGGTGGTAGTAAGTCTAATACAGATTCCAAACCTAAGCAGTCTACGCCGAACCAGCAAGAGAAGAAGTCTGAAAAACCGCAGCCAAACCAAAAAGAACAGAGAATTGACCCTGTACGCCCGAAGCATAATCCAGCCCCGCAACCACCGTCGAGTCCAGCCTCGCCACCGCCGAAAAACAACCAACGGCCAGCTCCGCAACCTCAGCAGCCCGGTAACTCGCAGCAGCCTGCGCCGAATCCGCAGCCAAATCCAACTCCAAATCCGCAGCCGCAACCGGCAGACCAAGATAAAAAGTATGACATAGGTCCGCCAGATGCTTTGGAGATTCTTGAGCTGATTAATTATACTCGTAGTAAGGAAAATCTGAAGCCGCTAAAAATGTACGAGCCGCTTAATCGAACAGCACAGTGGATGGCGAATGACATGAAAGAGAATAATTATTTTAGCCATTATAAACCAGGCACAACTATTCCGCACGGACTGCTTAAAGCTAGGGCTGTCTGTAACGCGCCGGCCGAGAATCTGGTGCAAACTTCGCCGCCAGATCTGCACACCAGCCGCGTAGCATTCAACGCCTGGATGCAATCGCCGCCGCACAGGCAATCCATCATGTCGAGAACTTACACGCTAACCGGATTTGGCATCGCTGGTAATAAGATTGTGGAGCATTTTTGTTGAGGTTGCTTAGGTTGTTCTAGTTTCAAATTTATAAATAAATCTATTTAATTCTTTTGAGATATTTATTTTTCGTATATTCACCTTGTGGCGCATGAAAAGTGATATAATAAAAAAGTCCAACCAACAACGTAATATTTTAGGGATTACCTAATACTTTTGGTATTCAAACCAGAAAAACGGGCACTTGCTCGAAAAAGCATTTGGTTTGAATCCCAATTGTTGGTTGGACGCCTAGAGTAGGTGTCCGTTTTTTATACGCGGAC
>CAJPLU010000003.1 GCA_905371595.1 Candidatus Saccharimonadota bacterium | reverse complement strand
ACACTGGCGTCGAGGTTGGTGAATTTATAGAGATATCCGGCTACATACCCACCATCACCAGCGTCGATGAGTTGGTGGGCGGCATGGCTCGTCAACTGATAGCTAGAGTCTCCTCCTCTTTCCAGAATCTCAAGCAATTCAGCGACAGTATGCGTGTCTTCTTTATCTTCTGGTGTCTGCTGGACGTCTCTTTCACTATCTCGTACAGCTTGATTAGCAAGAGAACTCTCGACACGAGAAAGAAGAGTCTCTTCATGATTTCCTGAGTTCTCTGTAGGGTTATCAGAATACTTTGTCGGGTCTTCGGGATCCAGAGAGCCTTTAGCTACGTGTTCAGAGTTGCCTGTTGTCATAATTCCTCGTATTTTGCGACTGTTTATCTCTATTTATGATTATGATTTATATTGTAGCATTAGACATTGGACATTGCAAGGGATCTATAATAGCCACCACCTCTGCAGAAAAACAAGATAACCTTTAAAACTATTGCAAATGTAGGGGTATTTTTCAGTAAGTCATTTTATAGTATCTATATTAATTCAGTAGAGGATTACAAACTAATCTATAACTGCTCAAAAATCTTATGGGCTTGATTCTTGCCAATAGTCTGAATCAATTCAGCGTAGCCCATCCACCGACCACGTTTTGTCTTGTCACGGCGATGGTCGTTTTCATCGGTGATATCACCCTTAACTATCGCATCAACATTATGCCAAGTAATCCAAGGTGTGTCATCGCTCAAAAAGCTATAATCTAAATGAACATAATTTTCGTTGACTAGTTTATAGCCTGACGATGAAAATCCGCGTGCATACAACTCGCGGAGAATAACATCTGCCAGCTCGACAAAACTGTCAACCGTAACGTATAAAAAGTCATCATATTCTTCGCCAAGCTCGTACGATCGGCCATTTATAAAAGCACAATACAAATCATCGTCAACAACTTTTTCATCCAACCACACGCGACGGTCGCGTGCTATCGGAATCACCCGGCATCTAATTTTCTCTGTAAAATTTTTGAAGTTATTCATTCTGTATCCAATTTCCGTTTCATGCACTTTGCGTATCTATATACGATGCGCTATTTAATATTTCTTCAAATACTTTACTATTTTGTTTCCAATATTCATTGTAAGAGAATACCGATATGTAACGAAGACATCCATCTTCGCGGCCGACAACTAGACGCGTTACCATTTTAGTATTTTCAGGTCGAGAACCGCAACTTGATGTAATTCTGACAATACCAACTAAACCATTTTGTTCCAAAGTATCGTCCTTGATATCGACAGTCGCTTGACAATTTTCCAATCCCTTAATAGTAAAGAATCTTTTCGCGTCTTCGCGCAACTCTTTGCTATCATAAGCCATTTTGCGCACTAATTCATAAGCTTCATCAGGCGCAGCCGGTAACACCAACCGCTCCGAATCCTGAGTCACGCCAACACCGCTAATTGACTTATTATCCTTGCCCAGTTTATCACCGTAACCTTCAGTTTTACCGTTTTTTACATCAATCCTTTGCCACTGCTTTGGTATTAGAAAACGGGTTTTCTGAGTTCTTGCTTCAACCAAATTTTTACTTTTCAGATAGACTGGCACTTCATGCAGCAAATAATCATACGAAGTATAAGCGCTTACACTGAAACACACTAAAGCTAAGATTAATTTGAGTATTTTTGTTTTCATTTGTACATTTTAATAATAGCACACGCTCCTACAGTTCTACATCCGGCAAGTCCTTCAATTTCTTGCCATCAAAACAAAAGTAGGCTGCACCCTGGTACGCGCCGCTATCATTAACTTGATTCCTGTCCTCAAATATTTTTCGCACCAGCGGCGACAAAAACCACCTCTGCCCGCCATATTCAACTTCGCGCTCGCCAACAATTTTTGCTACAATTGTTTTATCTTTGAGAAAGACAACCTCATCGCCATTTTTGAGACCTTTCCGGTAAAAGCTAAACTTTTGATTACTGTTTTTGGCTTTGGTGATTTTGTCAAATTCCGCTTCTTTATTTTTCTGCTCCGGAAAGATCACCTCGCCCTCAAACGACAGCAACAGCTGCTGTACCAAATCATAATCAAGCGCAAAAAGCTCGCTACTACCAACTCGATGCTTGGCAAATATTTCATGCAGTAGCGTTTCTTTTTCGGAATAATCAGCCACCTCGATCGCAAACAACCGCTTCAAACCAACCACATTGTAGTAGCCGTTCGCCTCAAGGAAACGCATCCGCTCTGAGTACTGCTTGGTTTGTGTCTTACCGATTTTGATGAGGCCTGACACTGCGGTGGTCATGACGTAGATGATGCCTTTGCTCACTTCTAGCCTCCTATTTGGTCTCTTTCGTGAAGTACTTTTTCAGCGTCACCGTATCGCCCACCCGCGCCTCGCGCGTAGTTTTTAGGTTGGTGACGATGTAACCAATTTCGCCAGTATCGAGCGATAGGTCGGGGATCATGCCGGGACTGAGATGACCAACTTCCAGCGCCAAGCCATTCGCGCTAGTCGCCATCATATGAATCGCTTCGCCTTTCTTAATTTGCCCGTCAACCACCCTGACGTACAAAATCACCCCGCGATAATCATCATAATAACTATCAAAAATCAACGCCCGCGTCGGGTCGTCTGGCTGGCCAGTCGGTGCCGGAATTCGCTCAACAATCGCCTCCAAAACTTGGTCGACGTTCTGCCCCGTTTTAGCAGAAATATGAATAATTTCGCTTTCATCGCAGCCCAGCAGATTCATCACTTGCTTGGAAACGCGCGGCACATCAGCAGCCGGCAAATCAACCTTGTTCAGCACCGGGATAATCGTGAGGTCTTGCTCCATCGCCAAGTAAACATTCGCCAGCGTCTGCGCCTGAATGCCTTGGCTAGCGTCAACTACCAATACCGCGCCCTCGCACGCCTGCAAGCTGCGCGATACTTCGTAGCTAAAATCGACATGGCCGGGCGTATCGATAAGGTTGAGATCGTAAGTAACCGACCGCAACGGCCTGTTAGTGCCGACCTCGCTGGCGCTTTTCTCTTCAGGCCGCTCGGCCGCCAACTGATCTAGCTTACGCTCTTGGCCTCGCTTTGCCGGAAAGGCAAAGCCTTCAGAGAAAAGACCAGCAGCAGTCGGCTCATACTTCATCCGCACCGGCGCCAACTTAATCGTAATCCCCTTCTCACGCTCCAGATCCATACTATCGAGCAGCTGCGATTTCATCTCGCGCTTCTCCACCGTCCCTGTCATCTCCATCATCCTGTCGGCCAACGTCGATTTGCCGTGATCAATATGAGCGATGATGCAAAAATTACGGATACGCTCCACTCTAACGCCTCACTCTGCCGAATAGCAGCTGTCGTAATTTCGCAACAATCGGATCCGCCTCTTCAAGCTTAAATACTTTGCTTAAAGCTATATATACCGCAAAACTCACCACCACAATAACAGTAAACTTCGGGAAAACCGCCATAAAATTCATATCGCGCGACTGCAGCTGTAACATCTGTACTACAAAATAAGTCACCACACCCATAATTGCACTAGCAATCATCATAGTAATAATACTGCGTAGTGTCTTGCGATTAAAAATACCTGGTGTACGTACGTGTAATATAGTCAGCAAAATCGCAATCTCTACCACCGAAACAATCGATTGCGCCCAAGCCAAACCAAATACCCCTAGCCCAAACAGTTGCGTGAAAACTATTGCCAATAAGATATTCAATGATATTGTAGCTATCGAAATATACAGAGGCGTTCGCGTGTCTTGCTGTGCATAGAATGTTCGCGCCATAATATGATAAAGCGTCCGGAAGAATATCGATATCACCAACGCGCCGAGAACACTAGCAATCGCCGGCTGCCCGCCGTTCTTGATGAATGCCACCACATAACCACGCGCAAAGAAAGTAATCACGGCAATCGGCAAGGCCAACCAGACAATCCAGCGGAAAACCGAGCGCAGCTCTTTCTTGAAGAGGTCAACTCGCCCTTCCGCTAACCGTTCAGTCATCCGCGGAAAAGCCGCATTGCTAATAGCTACGCCGACTAGATTTACCGGCATCAAGCTCAAGCTCGATGCCTGCTGATAAACACGCATAATCCCGTCGCCCATTCGTGACGCTAGATTAATTTCAACAATTCCATTAAAATAATCAATTCCTTGATCAATTGAGCGTGGCGGCAGAAGCTTCAAGACTTGGCGAAAACCTTTGTTGCGCCAAGAAATCACTGGGCGATAGTCAAAGTTTACACCGACCAGACCAATTGAACTAACCACCAGCTGCAGAATTGCCCCTAGCACCACGCCAAGCGCCACGCCCATAATGCCGCCTTCAAAAATCTGCCAGCCAAAAATATTAATGCCGTTAGTGAAGTACTTAGCACCGACGACGATACCTAGATTATAGATTGTCGGTGCTAGCGCCAAAAAAGTAAACCGGCCGATTGCTTGCTGCATACTCGACACTACCGTCGCAATCGCAAACAAAAACGGATTGACGGCAATTATACGCATCATACTCACCGCCAAAGCATGTCCTTGTTCGCCAAAGCCTGGGCCAACAACATAGCGCACCAGCGGGTCGGCAAAGAGGATAATCAGCACGCTAGTGATTAACGTCAATACCGCAAAAAGATTCAGCAAGCTTGAACTCAGCTCCCACGCCGATCGCTTATTGCCGCTCGCCAAACGCTGATTAAACACTGGAATAAACGATACGCTCAAAGCGCCCGACACTAGCAGGAAATACATAAAATCTGGCACGGTAAACGCCGCCACATAGGCATCAGCACCCACCTTATAAGTGTCTAGGTACATGCCATTAATTAAACGATCGCGGTAAATCCCCAGCAAGCTTGACAGCATTGTCGATCCAGACAGCAGAATTGCCGCCCACTGTACTGACAATTTGCTATTCGCTTTCGCAACAACCGACCGTACTCGACTTCCTCGCCCCGCCATAGTTTATGCGTGTAGTTTTACTTCCTTTGGCAGCACCGCATCCTTCATATATTTAGCGGCGTCTTCTCCTTCGAGAGTTTCGTTTTTGAGCAAAGCATCCTTGAGCTTTTCAAGCACTGCCCGATTCTTGCTGAGTATTGTCTCAGCACGAACCGACGCTTCCTTAATCAGCGCCTCGACCTCGTTGTCAATCTCTTGCGCTGTCGCCTCTGAATATGGCCGGTCATGGGTAATTTTGTCAAAAACCATGCCGCCATTGTCCTCGTGGAAGACTTGGTCGCGCAGTTTCGAGCCCATGCCTTGTTCAACTATCATATTGCGGGCAACTTTAGCGGCGTGGCGCAAATCACTGCCAGCGCCAGTAGTGATACCATCATCACCGTAAATCAGCTTCTCGGCAATCCGGCCGCCCAGCGCTCGCGCTAGAATATCTTTGAACTCGTAAACATTAGTGTAACTTCTGTCTTCTGGAGGCAAGAACCACGTCACGCCGCCCGTACCGCCGCGCGGAATGATAGTGATTTTGTGTACTGGATCGCTATCTGGCAAGACATGACCAACAATGGCATGGCCAGCTTCGTGATAAGCAGTTAATTCCTTTTCGTGGTCGTTCATTACTTTAGCTTTACGCTCCGGGCCGATAGCCACTTTTTCAAAAGCTTCGGTCAGGTCGTCATTCGACACTTTCTTGGAGTTGCGCCGCGCTGCAATGATTGCCGCCTCGTTGGCAATATTCGCCAAATCAGCACCACTGGAACCAGCCGTCTTGGCTGCTAATTTATCAAGATCAACCGTGTCGTCAGTCGGCTTATTTTTGAAATGAACTTTCAAAATAGCTTCGCGATCTTTGCGCTCCGGCAAACTAATCGTCACGTGCCGATCAAAGCGGCCTGGTCTGAGCAGTGCCGGATCAAGCACATCAGCCCGGTTGGTCGCCGCGATTACAATCACATTGGTGTCCGCTTCAAAACCGTCCATTTCTACCAAAATTTGGTTTAGCGTCTGCTCGCGCTCATCATGACCGCCGCCCATACCGCTGCCGCGTTTGCGCCCGACGGCGTCAATCTCATCGATAAAAACAATCGCCGGCGCGTTTTTCTTAGCCTTCTGGAAAAGGTCGCGCACGCGGCTGGCACCAACACCGACAAACATTTCAACAAACTCTGAACCAGAAATAGAGAAGAAAGGTACATCCGCCTCGCCAGCTACTGCTCGCGCTAGCATCGTCTTGCCGGTACCTGGATCGCCAACTAGCAGCACGCCCTTCGGTATTTTGGCACCGAGACTTTGATATTTTTTCGGATGCTTGAGAAAGTCAACGACCTCTTGTAAATCCTGTTTAGCATTATCATTGCCAGCAATATCGTCAAATACCACGCGTTCTTTATCGAGGCCGTATAACCTAGCCTTACTCTTACCAAAACTCATCGCCTGGCTATTCTGGCCCTGAGCTTGCCGCATCATAAAAACAAACAGCGCGCCGATCAGCAATACTGGCAAAACCACCGTCATCAAAGTCAGCATCACAGAATTATCAACTGGCGCGCTATCTGAAACGACTGCACGGCCTTTTTCGTTAAGTATATTGTCTTTCAGCAGCGACGAAACCCCGCCGCCTAAGTATGTCCGCTTAGACGGCTTATTTTCACCTTTCATGGTCACCTGAAGGTCGCCGCCTTGGCCTTCGATCTTGGCTACTTTGCCTTCGTTGGCGTCTCGAATCACCTGAGCGATTGGTACTTCCTGGAGCGGCTTAGCCGGCATAAATGCCGCATATAGCGACAGTCCAATCAAAACGATAATTGCCCAGAATAAACCGAGCCGAACTTTATTACTCACCTTTTGTTTACGAGGTTTAGGCATTGAAATATGTATCCTTTCGTGGTTTTATAATCAAATTCAGAATATCTCTGTAATTATACCACCTTCGCGCAGTAAGTTCGAGAGGTAATTTCTAATTGCACGCCATCGCCGACATCAATTTTAGCGCCCGGCCGCGCCGTCTTGATAGCCAGCAAAGCCCGCTGACTACGCGGCCGAGTCGGGCGCAGTCCGCCAGTTTGCCTGGCAATATCGCTCGCTAACAGCTCTAACGCTACATCATCATCAATCTGCGACAAAAAATACCGCGAACCGCTATTATGTAGCGCAATCCGCTCAGTTTCGCGTTCAATATCTTTCCGTAAAGCTAGTTGTCTAGCACGTAACTGCAATAGTCTTACAACTGTGCGTTGACTAATAACACTTTTTAGTGCTTTTCTGACACGATTGCGTTGATAAAGGTCGCTTGCGTTCGTTGCGTCCTCAACCCACTCCAAGCGATGCTGCAGCGCGTAATCATACAATTGCGTCTTGGTAAAAGAAATCAGCGGACGTCTAATTCCTGTACGCGCTAACACAGCCAACCCACGCCATCCCGTACCTCGCTCAATATTGATAGCAATCGTTTCGGCAACATCTTCAGCATGATGCGCCGTAACCAACACCGCGCCAAACTTCTGCGCCTGTGCTAGCAAAAAGTCATACCGCTTCTGGCGCGCTAATTCTTCGCTAGCATTCGGCCCGAGATCAAGCGACACCGAAACAAACGGCAAATTGTATTTCTGCGCCAGCGCCGCCACAAACCGTGCATCAGCGCGCGAAGCCTCGCCGCGGATTCCATGTTCGACATGCGCTACAATTAGCCGATGTTCCGACCGGCTCAGCATATCCAATAAGCACACGCTATCCACACCGCCAGAAACTGCCACTAGGTACGTCATATTACCTTTATTATAATCCATCAGGACGCTAGTATTAATTGATACTATATGCAGTAATACATTTATAAGTAGCGCGTACTGCCAAACGGAATCTTGGTGCGAACCGCCTCGGTATTAAGTGTACTAGCAGCGTGAATAGTCCGAGCGCCGTACCGCTGATTAATCTCGTCAATCGCCCAAGTGGTTTGCTGCTCGCGCGCTAATTCGTCGCCAAACAAACTCAGCTGATCGCTGGTGCTGTTATACAGATTATAACAATGCACGCCTATCTCGCGTATATCGCCAGCCGGCGCCTGGCAGAATAGCTCTTCGGCCACGCGCCACAACGCAGCATCGCTAAACATTGGCAGCGGCGCTAAATATTTACGCTGCCAGTAATTACCCGCGCGACCCCAGCGTCCATTATTCGACGATAGCTTTGAGCTGCTACCCACACCCGCCATTCGCACATAAATACCGACGCCGCGCGCCGACTTACGCTGCGAACGCAATTTTTGTCCAACCGCCTCGACTAAATTATGTAATCGAGCGGCTATTTGTTGCCGCGGCATATTGCGCTCCTCTAGTACGTATTGGCGGCCGCATGTTTTAACGTCGCTTATCAAATCATCGACTTCCCAGCCATGCAGACGTTGATACCATTTTTCACCATTAATACTATGAAAAGCAGTATGAAGCGCCTCTGGCGACGATTCATACATTTGCAACGGCGTAAAAATACCCACCGCGTTCAGCCGCTGCTCGTTGTGCCGCGCAATTCCCGTTAGATCGCGTAAAGTTAAGTTAGCTAACACCGTTAGTACATTTTGCGCCGTCACGACATCAAGCCCGTCAGGTTTGTGCAAGCTAGCCGCCATCTTGGCCCAGAAACGGTTAGTACCGATACCGATATTACAACGCATGTACGAGCCTACTTCGGTACGCAACCGCTGCTTTATCTCTTTGCCGATCGCTTCTAAACCGCGCGACCGCATAGATTCAGGCGCTACTGCAAAATCAATTATACCTTCATCAATGCTTTTCATTACCACCGACGGACTGTAACTGTTCATAATTCGTAGCAGCTGCCGATATACCCAGCGATATTTCGGCGGATCGCTGTCGAGCGCTGCTAGCTCGGGACACAGGCGTTTAGCTTGGCGGTATTTCATGCTAGCCTTAACACCGTAAGCTTTCGCTTCGTAACTCACGGTGATAACCGAAGTGTTCTCGATCAAACGATTAACTACCGCCACTGGCCGCCCGCGCAGCAGCGGCCGCGACTGCTGTTCAATAGTCGCAAAACAGCTATTGAGATCTATATGCATAATCAGCGGTAATGTTTGATTATGTTCCAAGTTTAAGCCATTTGAGAGGGACCACTTTCTCTGGTCAGCCGATTCAACCATGCTCCGCCTCTCGCGTCAATCGCCAAGTCAACCGCTCGCTATCGAATTCCAGCCGATAATCAGCTTGCCCGTCCGTCACATCAAAAATATGCATCGTTCGCCGTCCTTTAGCTACTGGATGCCGCAAACCTAGCTCGCTTACTTCAACCTCACGCCCATTCGGACGTCTAAACCGCCGCGGTACGCACAATTCTAAACCGCTGCCAAACGTCGCAATAACTTCTACTCGTTCATTCAATTCTAGCTCATCGTTCACGGCAAAATTATAGCACAGAATAGCAAACCGCCCTTGACACAGAAGAGCGGCTCACTAGAGAAGTGCGGGAAATATTTCTCAAAGCATATTGTCCGACAGCTTCATTAAATTATCCTTAAAAAACCTAGCTTGCCACCGATTACTGTTATCTGCTATAATCTACAGTGCTTTACTCTTGCGGCACTGTAGCTCAGTTGGTTAGAGCGTAGGACTCATAAGCCTAAGGTCACTGGTTCGATCCCAGTCAGTGCTACCAAAGAAAGCTCCCCGCCTTTGCCGCGGGGATTTTTCTTTGCACTTAAACTGCCACTAAAACGCAAAATCCTCAACGTCTAGCAGGTCATTACGGCGATTAATGAATTCACGCAGTTCAACCGTTGTACGCGGCCGATTCCAGGTGGCATTCTCGTTATGTAATGAGTTATTTGATTCGGTGACTTCCATTTTTATTTTTCCTTTTTGTATAAGTTAATTACTTATACTTTTAGTATAACACAAACTTGCCAAAAAAGCAATAGCTTTTTACAAAATCTTTTGACTTCGCCAGACCGCTTATGGTATAAATAATATAAGGATTATCAAGACAAACATGAATACTCTCATCGCTGTTAGCATCATCGCCCTGGCAGGACTTATCCACGCTAGCTTTCAGTTAAGCGTTAGTATGGCTACATCTCTATCGGGGCATGCCTTAGGACGCAAGCTGGCCGCTCGGCGCACGTTACGGCTGCTATTTAGCTTTGTAGCTGGCGCCTTCACTATGACACTTTTATGTGTTAGTTTCGCTAGCTATGCTATCGGTGTATTCGCGCCGCACAGTAATTTGTTGTGGATCACTTTGACTGCCGGTCTGATGATCGTTGGCTTGGCAGTTATCCTTTTTTACTATCGTAAAACCGAAGGTACTGAGCTATGGATTTCACGCAGTTTTGCTCGATTCTTGCGTAAACGCACCGCCAAAACCAGCCTTGCCGCCGAAGCGTTTAGTCTAGGGTTGACTAGCGTTGTTGCAGAACTACTATTTACTATCGTACCAATCATTACCGCAGCCTGTGCCATCATCGCGCTGCCGCCGATTTGGCAAATCGTTGGCGCAGCAGGTTATACGCTAGCTGCTTCGCTCGGGCTGCTCATCGTTGCCCTATTGATTGGCAGCGGACGCCAACTGAGCCGCATCCAGCGCTGGCGCGAACAAAACAAATACTTTTTACAATTCGCTGCTGGGCTGGGCTTGATTATCCTTGGTTTTTATATATACGTTAATACTGTTTCCGACTTAATCATTCAGGTGAATGCTGTATGAAAGTTACCGTTTTCAAACGAGGCAAACGCCCGCCAGAAGATTTCGATGCCAAAAAGCTGCGCGCTAGCCTGTACGCCGCCTGCCTTAGCGCTAAAAGCCCCGAAGGGTTAGCCCGCAATTTAGCCGATCAAGCTGCTCGCAAGGTCGAAGCTTGGAGCAGCCAAAAATCAGATATCACCACCACCGATATTCGCGCGCAAGCTGGACGATTTCTAGAACATAATCATCCTGATGCAGCATATTTATATAAACACCACAAAAAAATGATGTAGGAGACATGAATGGCGAAGAGACACAATAAATTTGATTACGATTTAATAGTTATCGGTAGCGGAGCTGGCGGATCGGCCGCTGCTACTATCGCCGCTCGCAATGGCGCGCGCGTAGCAATTATCGAGGAAGACACCTTCGGCGGCGATTCGCCTAACTGGAGCGATGTACCAACCAACGCCTTATTACACGTCGCGCACCTCTATGATCAAGCACGCCACGGCGCTAAGTTCGGCCTACGCTCTAACACGCTTGGCTACAATTATCCGAGTATTCGCGCCTGGAAAGACCTCGCCGTCAAGCGAACTGGGGCTGCCGGTAATCGCAAATTTTATGAAAACCAAGGCATTACTACCTATACTGGACATGCCCACTTTCTGTCGCCCAATGAAATTTCCGTTCGACGCAAACACATCAGCGCCGAAAGATTCTTGGTCGCTACGGGTTCACACTGGGTAGCTCCAGAAGTACCAGGATTAGACGAAATCCCATTTTTGACAGCGCGCACCATCTTAGAGTCGATGCGTCCACCGAAGAGCCTTTACATCATAGGTGCTGGCAGCGTTGGCGTCGAGATTGCGCAGCTGATGGCTACTTTCGGTACTAGGGTTTATTTGACTGATATCGCTGCCCGCATTTTACCAAAAGAAGACGAAGAAGTTGGCGAGCTGCTAGAAGCTTACCTCAAGAAACATAAAGGCATTACATCATTAACACAAACACGAACAGTCGCAGCAGTCAAAGACGGACTCGGCTACCGCGTATCATTCCTGCGCGGTGGTGTCGAAAAGTCGGTACGCGTCGAGGATATCTTGGTGGCGACTGGACGTCGGCCAAACCTTGATCTAGGCCTAGAGAACGCCAGTGTACAATATGATCCAACTGGCATCCATGTTAATGAATATTTACAGACAAGCGCACGCCACATTTATGCAGCTGGGGATATTATCGGCAACTCTGAGCACACGCATACTGCGCTATTAGAATCGCGGATTGCTGCTCATAACCTTTTTTCGAAAAATCAAATCGCGCCAAATTATACTGCTACACCGCGGACAACCTTCACCTTTCCGGAAGTATCTTCTGTCGGCCTGAACGAAGACGATTGTATCAAACGCGACCTCAAAATCAAAAAAGCCATAGCACCACTATCAATCATCGGCCGCTCAAATACCAGCGATTTCCGCGACGGCTTCGTCAAACTAGTATGCGACAAGAAAGGCGTTATAGCCGGCGGTACTATAGTCGCGCCGAATGCTAGCGATAGTATCCACGAAATCGCCCTAGCTGTGCGGCACGGCCTAACCGCCAAAGACTTAGCAGACACGCCGCACGTTTTCTTGAGCTGGAGTGAAGCTATTCGGGTTGCTGCTAGCAAATTAGCTTAAACCAGTCAGTTAACCAAGAAAAAAGCTCAACCAAAAGTTGAGCTTTTTTCTTGGTAGCGGGGGCTGGATTTGAACCAGCGACCTCTTGGTTATGAGCCAAGCGAGCTGACCAGGCTGCTCCACCCCGCGATACGGGTACTATTATAGCAAATTACGTATCACTTCTGCAAGCGCGAAGCAGCAGTTTTGCCAGTCAGAAAATCAATCCATTGCTGGAAGTTTGACTTGTGCACGGCAGGCGTATTGTTGCGTGGAGCTGTTTTAATATACGATGAGTTATCGTCCTGGCTATCGAGAGATTTCACTGCAGCGCTATTCTCTGGCAGTATTAGCTGCTTCTCGCCAGGATCTGCCAGACCTAACTTACTGCGCGCTTCTAGCTCTTTATATTCATCGCTCTTATAATAATTTTGTTCGTATTTCAGCGTCTCTACTTCTAGCTGCGCCAGCCGTAATTGTTGTTTTTTTTCGTCAAGCTCTCGTTGGGCGCTAAAGTTTGTCTGGATCGTCGACATTGTACCCATCACCCAGCTAATCGCAATGATAATCGCCAACAACAGCACCAATCCGTTAAAGTTCGCGTAATTAAACCAGATATAATGCAGTTGTTGGCGTAATCTTTCAACAAGTTTCATCTATCAACTATTATAAACCATGAGCGGTAATCAAGATAGCGAGATAAAACTACTCTTACTGGCGACGGCGGATGATAGCGTATACGCCGGCAGCGCCGCCTAGCACCAGCACGCCGGCGCCGATAATATAACCGTATAGGCTATCGCCAGTTTCAGATAAGCGTCCGCCGTTAGCGGTAGTTTTGCCATTCTTCGCTGGAGATCCAGGTTGATTGCCACCATTAGCTGGCGTAGTATTCTCTGACCGCTCATAAATTATAACCGGATCGTCGATAACACCGTTAGCAGTTTTATCCATGTCGCCAAAGCCGCCATCGGTAATTGAGTATTCAACAATAGTGCGTTTGCCATCGACTGATGTTTTGAACGCGACTTTCTCGGTAATATCGGTAGCATTAGCGCCATTGATACTGTACTTGATTACTTTTAGGCGATTAACTTTGTAGATACGCGATAATTCGAGAGTAATTTTGGTAGTATACCCAACCGCTGGCTGCGCGTGCCCGTCACAGTTGATAGTAAACTTGGCCGACCCCTGCATCTGATAACCATTCGGAATATTTTCCGGCTGTCCTACCGCGGTAGCGTTTTTGATATTGTAGCATTTATCGCCTGAGGTAGACAGCGTAATATTGGTATTGTCTGCTTGGCGAATTGTTTGCTTATTGACAAAGGTTTGGACAACAATCGCATCTAGGCGCGCCTGAAGGTTTGTCTTAACGGCTTGATCCTGTACTTTATCGACTAGTGTTCGCGCATGCGCTATAGACTGAGCAGTTTTCTGGCTTTCAGCATCGGCAACAGCTGCCTGCGCGGCCGCCTGGGCGTCAGCTTCTTTCTTCTGAGCGGCAGTAACTGCCGAATTGAGCTGTTGTATCGCGGAACTAATATCAGCTGGCGTCGAGCTAGCAGCGGCCTCAACGTTCTTGGCATGCTGCAAAGCAGATTTGACTGCAGGATCGTTTCGGATATACGCTGGCTGCGCTTCCGCCCGAGCAATCACGTCGCGCAAAGTAGTCTTGTCTGGCCGCAAGGCATCGAGAGCCGCCTGCAACTCCGACGCCGCCGTTTGCAGGCGCATCACTGATGCTGAAGCGTCGTTGTAGACTTGTTTAGCCTGCTTGATTTTAGCCTTTAGAGCATTGACGGTGTCAGCACTCATACTGGTCGTATCGACAGTCTCAGCTTTAGTAATAAGTGTGCCAAGCGTTTGTTTAGCGTTGCTGAGCTGCTGCGATACAGCATCAAGACGCACCTGCAGAGCAGATTTAACCGACGCGTCCTGGACAGCGTCAACGAGAGTTTGAGCCGCCGTTATCGACTGTGCCGTTTTAGCACCTTCTGCTGCCGCAACCGCATTGGCAGCAGCTGTTTGAGCATCAGTTTCTTTCTTTTTAGCAGCATTAATTGCCGACTTCAAATTATTGACAGCTGTGTTAACTTCTGCTGGCGTTGGATTAGCCGCAGCATAAACATTTTTAGCATGTTGCAGGGCAGTTTTAACCGCTGAATCGTTCTTGATATAAACTGGCTCTTGGTCAGCGTCCGCTATAGCTTTGGCTAGCGCTGTCTTATCGGTTTTGAGGTTATCAAGAGCTGATTGCAATTTGGTTTTGGCTTCAGTAAGCTGCGCCACAGTTGACTCTTGGTCGTTATTGACTGCTTTAGCTGCAGCAATCGCGGTATTCAAAGCAGCAACAGTCTCGGCCGCCAGACCATCCGTCGGCGTGTTCTTCGCCTTGTCAATCAATTTCGATAAGGCTGTCCGCGCATCGGTAATTTCCTGTTTGACGGCGTTGAGCTCATCTTGCATCGCTGATTTCTTGTCTGTGTCCTGAACGTGCGCTAAAAGTGCCTCTGCAGCGCGAATATCAGCAGGCGACTTACTGTTTTTTGCCTTATCAACCGCTGTCCGTGCGGCCGCTTGAGCTGCCGTTTCTTTAGCTATTGCGGCGTCAAGTGCTTGCTTGAGGTCGTTTGTTGCTTGGCTAATTTCGGCAGGTGTCGGATTTGGTTTAGCAACAACGTTTTTCGCAGCTGACAGCGCACTGGCTACCGCCGCATCTGCTTTGATATAATCTGCAGAGTTATTCGCGCGATCAATTTGCGCTTGGAGCTGAGCTTTATCAGCTTTTGGCAGCGTTGCAGACACTGTTAGTTGACCGTTAAATTGGGCGGTAGCAGTGCCAACTGTAACATTCTTAGCCCAAGTTGCTGACAACTCATGAGTATTATTATCATAAATTGGCGAGACAATTTTGACACGACCAGCCCCATCATTAGCCAAATCAGCACTGTTAGTTATAGCAACAGCCGTACCCGATACATCTTTGAGTGGCGATGCAAACGGCGTTGTATTCGTACTCATACGGACGCGCTGATTAGAAACGTCAAGCTTAGTTAATTTAGTTAAGCGGCCCGCAAACGACATATCGCTAATATTACTGCGGTCTGCTTGCAGTGACGTTAATTGCGTCATCGCGCCAATACTATTCAGATCGTTATCGGTTAACGAGGTTGACGATACCTGGAGAGTCGTTAGTTTGGTAAGTTGCTTTAGAACTTCGCTATGCGCTAGCTGCGGTGTACCATTATCAACACCAGACAACTGCAATGCCGTCAAGGTGCCTGCACTCTTGGTAAAATCAGAAATATCAAACGCTGTCGATTTACTATCGACACTTACTTGTGTCAAATGCGTCAGATTAGCTAGCGGCTTGGTCGAAGCAATCGGATTACCAGACGCTAAAAGTACGCTTAGGTTAGCCAAATGCGCCAACGGTTCGATCGACGCGACTTTGTTATTTGTCATTGTCAACTTGGTCAATTTTGCTAACGATGACAAAGGCGTCAAATCAGCAACTTCGTTATTGTCGATCTTCAGCTCTTGCAAATTAGTTGCCTTCTCGAGGCCTGTTAGATTTTTAACTTTAACACCGCCGTCTACGGTAAGTTGCGTCAACTGAGCTAGCTCGTCCACTGTGATATCCTGAGTGCTCGGACGATTGCTATCAAGCGTTTTATTGATAGCTGTCTTGAGGCCAGCATCAGGAATATTGACAGTTACTGGAGGTGTCGGCGGAGTCTGCCCGCCCGTCGCATCCATCAGCACATTAACCAGAGCACCAGCATTTACCGGTACGCCAGCTTTAACAGTTTTGCCTGTTGGGTCAATCGCTTGCGCTACGTCGCTTGATAACGGTTTACCTTTGTTGATAGCTGGGCTACCTGGTTTGAGATTGTAATTGCTCTTTTTGTAGTCGTTATTATTTGCTGCTTCTTTCACGAAATACGGATTATTTGCTCGCGAGCCAAAAGTATCAAGCGAATGCGCATCGCGGCCGTCAATCGAGTTCGATAATTTTGGATTATTCGCGATATCAGAAGCTCTACTTATAACTGTATCGGTCTTTGAAGGAATCTGTTTGAAATCCCACACTGACAAATTTATATCGTCTGATTCGTTACGGTAATATACATTATAATCAAACCCTTTGAGCATATCGTTAGCATCGACATACGGTCTATTTTGATCGTTCTGAGATCCTTCAACACGCAGTGAATACGCGCGTTGATAATTACCGCCAGAAAGATCCTCTGCTCGAGCTAACGGCCGCGAAGATATAATGTTGTTATACAATTCAACGCCCGAAGTATTCCAATCTAGACCCAGTCCCTGCGACCAGCTTTCGTTAGCTACGCAGGACCCGCCTTTCCAATAATTGCATCCGTCAATACGACTGTCTTCAAATATGTATATTGGCCGATAAGTGCGCGATATAGTATTGTTATACACTTTAACATCATCGCTGCCAGCTACACGAATACCCGTACCGGAACTTTCGATTATGTTAGAGGCAATTATACCATTACCAGAAACCTCATACATGATAGCAAGCGGAGAATTAGTAAAGAAGTTGCCAACGATTTTCGTTTCTACGCAACCCTCATCGCACCAAAAGCCAATCATACCTTCGCTATTGGCGTTAGCAGCAGTAGAATACGCTTTAGTGTCGCGAGAATAATCAACAATATTATTGCGGAATGTGAAATTTCGCGTATGCGTAACTTTGATATCAGCCATCGTACAATAAGCTCCACAGCCAATCGTCAAGAAACCTTCCGCGTTGTTGCCATATAATTCACCGTTAGTAAATACTGTGTTGTGAGATTTGTTAGCCCCAACTCCCGAGCCGCCATTATCTATCGCCTTTACGCCGCGCGCCGTCGACGATTCTGCTTTGTTAAAGAACAGGCCTTGGCTTGCACTTTGGGTGACAATCATATCTTGAACTAACGAGCCAGATCCATTAATACTCACCGCAGTTGGACCCGAATAAACCCCTCTTTCAGCGGCAGGATCGTAAGGATCCTGAAAACCCCAAACCTGAACAGGCGAATACTGAGCAACGTTAATGCCCTTTACGGAAACGTTTTTGCCAGTACTAGTGAAAGCTCGCGCCCGCTCTGATATCTCGGTTACGCCGCTAGCTGGATTCTTGCCAATATAATAAGATATCGCATCTTGCTGGCCAATATTATAGCCGTCTGCATTATTGTTAGGGGTTTTGAGCGTAGTAGGAGTGTTGTCTTCGACATAAAAAGTATTACTACCAGGCGTTACTTCTGCTTTGGTTTTAACCTGCTTTAGCGGCTCATCGTTAATGAAAACCTGCTCTGGGTAGGCCGCGGTACCTTCAACGCTTGGATTGGCATTTGTGGTACAAACATGACAGAAGTTGTGATAATTCCCAGTTGTTTTCCATATGCCATTTTCACTAGTCCATGAATTTACGACATCACTGCCCTTTAGCCAAACTTCTGCCCCCGGCGCCGCTTGAATAGTCACATTATCGCCAGAGATGAAAAAATGCGGTTCACGATAAATACCCGACTTCGCGACTACCGTGCCGCCATTATTAATAGAGCTGAGAGCTTTCTTGAATGTAGCGTACGGCGAACCCTCGGAACCATTACCCGAAGTATCGTTGCCATTCGTCGCTACCCACGCGACATTACTCGTTGGGACGGTGTAATTGGTTTTAATAAAAGAGTACTTTTTGTTAAGCTGCGACGCCTGAGCTCGCGGCAAATTCACCAGCACCAAACTTAATGCCGCAATGAATACGGTTATTCCAACGCCAATACGGCGATATTTATATTTGATATTTTTCCTGTGTATTTTCATACTCCTACCTCACTTGGGTTATATGCTTGACATAGTAACATAAGCAAATCGAGCCAGTCAATAAACAATCTGTACGTCGTAATGATTTTACGCTATAATATCAGCAATGGGGGCGTAGCTCAGGGGTTAGAGCAGCGGGCTCATAACCTGTTGGTCGTTGGTTCGATCCCAACCGCCCCCACCACCATAATCAACCACAGAAATCAAAAAACCTCCCTTAGGGTAATCGGGAGGTAATTTTGTGCACCTGTTTGTTTACATATCTAGAGTAGCAAACTTACCACCTAAACGCAAGCACTTTGCCACCGCAAAAAACCCTCAGCCAACAAGCCGAGGGTTTTAGCAAAAACAGCAAAATTTATTTCTTCTTAGAAACTGTCAGAAAGCCATTGCGCGGGTTTTCTTTAACGACACGGTCATCTGGCAAATCGCACGGTTCACCTTTTTCGTTTTTCTCTACCTTGGTGAAAAAGTAGATGGTTTGCGGTTTACCGCCGCGAAGTGTAACTTCAGTTTTGTGTAGATAATAAGTGACGCCCTTTGAATTCGTGTGCTTGTAAGCCATTGTTTTATACCTCCTATTAGTATTGGTTTACATCTGTTAGCTTATCGTAACCTGCATTGAGTGTCAACACTTTACACCCCTAGCCGTACCAGTCAAGCAGCTCGATATTTATAGCGCAATAATAGGTGTAATATTACAAGGCTAATCAAACGCAGTACTATAACTACCAAAATCACTACCGCCAAAACTATCGACCAGCCAGCAAAATCAGGCGTCCAAAGCGGCGACGTATATTCGTGGCGGTATAGTTCGGTGTTGGGCAATTCTGGGTCTTTGAGTTTGTCAGAGGTGGGATATTTTGATAATTCGTTAACAAAGCATTGAATATAAGCCATCGACCAACCGCTATATTGCGGATGGCAAACTGCTTCAGCCTGAGCATGAACTCTTGCGTTCTCAGACGACGCCGCCGAAGCTCTCTTGATAGCCGCTTGCGAGTCGCGCTCATACTGATGCTGTAGATAAATCACGCCGCTGCTGGCATTCATATGCGTGGTTGAATAACGCTGTAAATCTTGCAGACGATTAAATATTTGTGTTTCGTTGCCTGATTTGTCAGCTGTCGCCACAGCACTGCGGCGCTGTATCATGCCAACATTATTAATACGCAAAAAAGTTGCCGCTACAAAACACACCAGCACAAACAAAATCAACAGCTGCCAGGTCTTGACTCGCTCAAGACGCCGAAGATTTCGCCTCGCCGCGCGTTTATCGGCCATTATTCCCGCCCTTCATTACTTAATAGTATACCACGAGCAGCTTGATTGCGTTATAGTAGAAGTATGAATATTTATTTCTCTGGCATTGGCGGCGTCGCTATCGGACCGTTAGCTGAATTAGCTCATGACGCCGGACATAGCGTACAAGGCTCGGACGCGCACTCGAGCCTAGAAACTAGCGAGTTAATGCAGCGCGGCATTGTCGTCACTAATGACCAGTCTGGCGATTATCTAGAATACTGCCATAAACAGCGCCGTATCGACTGGCTCGTTTACACCGCCGCCTTGCCCGCTGACCACCCAGAACTAGTGAGAGCGCAAAAATTAGGCATTTACACAGCCAAGCGCGACGAGCTGCTGCGCTACATTATGAGCGAAAAGAATCTCAAGATGATCGCTATTGCTGGCACTCACGGCAAAACAACAACTACCGGCATGATGATTTGGGTGCTGCGCCAACTAGGCGTCCCAATCAGTTATTCAATTGGCACCACTATCAGTTTTGGACCGAGCGGGCACTACGCGCCGAACAGCGAGTATTTCATATATGAGTGCGATGAATTCGATCGTAACTTTTTACATTTCAGCCCATACCTTTCGCTGATTACTTCTATTGATTACGATCATCCTGATACGTACCCAACTCAAGCCGCTTATACCAGAGCTTTCCAACAATTTCTCGGACAAAGCGAACTATCTATTCTCTGGAAGAAGGACACTCTTACCGGTTTAGAACCAGTTAATAAATCTTGGGTGCTCAAAGACGAGGAAGTTAAAAGTTTTCGCATTCCAGGCTGGCATAATCGAGCCAACGCCACGCTGGTTGCCAAAGCCTGCGAGCGGCTAAAGCTGGGTAATCCTGATATCGTAAAGGTTGCCGTCGAGAATTTTCCTGGTACGCAGCGGCGATTTGAACGCTTGGCGCCTGGGCTGTATTCCGATTATGGCCACCATCCAGCCGAAATATACGCTACGCTGCAAATGGCGCACGAAATATCCCGTGAAGTAACTCTTGTTTACCAGCCACACCAAAATGTCCGACAGCACGAAATTCAATCAATGTACACAAATGAAGTTTTTCGCTACGCTGACAGCGTATATTGGCTGCCGACATATTTGACGCGCGAGAATCCGGATTTACCGATACTGACGCCTGCAGACTTAACCAAAAACCTCCCCCGCCCCGAAGTACATATTGCCAGCCTCAACGATGATTTGTGGAAGTCTATCATGCTTGACCGCGATCTAGGCAAACTAGTCCTCTGCATGGGCGCTGGCACCATTGACGAGTGGCTGCGGCAGCATCTGAAGATTTAGAGTTTTACCGATTATCGCCGCTGCCATGCAGCTGTCCGCGCTGCTGGCGGCTGGCTAGTTTTTCGTTATTAAGCCGCGCTACCTCTTCCAAACTAGAGCCGAGCAAATGCGCCGCCGAATTGACATACCACAGGACATCACCCAACTCCTTGATAATTTCTGCGCGATCATCGTCATTTAATTTACCTTGCTTATCGCGGATTAGCTTTTTGAACTTTTCCATCACCTCGCCCGACTCGCCAGCCAAGCCTAGTATTTGCGCCATCAAATCAGCGCTGATATCGCCGTAGGCGTGATCGCTAGTTAGCGTTGAAATAGCTTTTTGCGAATAATCTTGAAAATTCATGCTCCCCCTATCTATTGTTTGTATTATAGCAATAATTTCTATCTTGCACTATTCAGCGTAATCCTGATTATCCGGCTGGCCGTATATCTCTAAGAGAACAACCAGTCTACCCATTTCCTTTCGACGCTCTGAATCTCGTAAGATTTCTTTGATTTTCTCTAGAAACTCTGGGTCTCGTAAGACTTCTTTGGTGTATTTATCAATAATTTTGCGAAGAATACTACCTATAGTCTCTTCTCCTTCGCTCATCAGTACTTCTTTACACAAGGCATCAAACTGTTCCCCAGGCACACCGCGAACCGAAAGTGTAAGCGCACTTTCGCCCGTTAAGACACTTACTCTTGAATCTTTACTATTCGAATCAGATCTTTCAATATTTGCCATAACATTCTCCTTTCGTTACCAGCAAATCATATCGTACCGCTGCTGCCGATTCCAGACAAAATGGTTGATATTTTATGACAATTTTATAATTTATGCTATATTACAGATATGGATTTTTCGATTATCGGCTTGTCTATTCGTGACAAACGCGTATATGAGGCGCTGCTAGCAATTCCTAACAGTTCGCTGCGAGCCATCGCAGAAACAACGAATATTAACCGCGGCAGCGTCTATGAATCTATCAAAAGCCTGCGCACAGCCGGACTTGTCAACAGCGTCACTCAGGGCAAACAGCTGCACTACCGCGCCGAAGATCCAGCTGTCTTGGCAGAAATTTTACACGAGAAGCAGCAAGCTTTACAGGTAGCCGGCCAGCAGCTTGATCAATACATTGTCCGCCTGCGAACCGCAAACAAAATCGCCGAAACCCGGCATATGGCGGCATTTTACGAGGGCGACGAAGGTTTGGCAAATATTTTGCGCGATATATTAAGTACTTGCCGCCTGCAAAAGATTAACTTGTACCGCGTAATTTCTTCGCCACGCGTCAGCCGCTATCTGTACAACAACTTTCCGAATTTTAGCCGCGAACGCGCCAAACGAAACCTGCGAGTACGCGTCTTGCGCCACGCCAATCCCCTGCGGGCGACGACAGGCCTGGCGGACAGCCGCTACTTAGCTGGGCCAAAACTAGATGACGGCTGTTACACAATATTGTATGCCAGTAAAATGGCTATTATTACTCTGGACAAATATAACTCTATGCACGGAGTAATCATCGACAACGCCAGCCTAGCCTCGGTGCAAACGCGCTTGTTTGACATTGCTTGGCAGGGTGCTAGCGAGGGCTAACCCGCTTCCACTGGCACGATAACACAACATCAACGCGTAGCCTTCACAAAATTAATCGTCTTGCCCTCGTTCAGCCATCGCTGCTCGTATGTCGTCATGATTTTGTATTCGTCGTCCAGAGATGATTCGTGCAGGTCAAAGCTCAGTTCTGTAATTTGCCATTTTTCTGCCACCAATTGTTCCAAGCTCCAGCAGAAAAAGTCGCGGTCGTCATGCTTAAAAAGCAGCTCGCCGCCAGGTTGTAATAATTGCGCGTAACGGCGCAAAAAATACGGATGCGTCAACCGCCGCCCGGCAGCCCGCTTTTTCGGAAACGGATCAGGAAAAGTCACCCAAATATTTACTAGCGTTGACAAAGCGAACAAATCGCCAATTTGGTCGGCGCGCGCCCGGATAAAATAGATATTTTTTAAGCCTCGCTCTAGCGCGATGTAAGCGCCTTTTTGCAAACGGTCAGCCTTAACATCAATCGCCGCAAACAGCTTATCCGGATAACGCGCTGCCAATTCGACGCTAAACAAACCAGTACCAGCACCAATCTCCAGCCTGGAGACGCTTGGCTGGCGCTGCTGGTAAAAGTCGCGCCATTCGTCAAACTCAAAGCAATTCTCGGCGTTATGAAACTTGGCAAATTTGTATTTTTTGCGCTTGCGAACAATAATAAAATCGTCAGGGTTGAGCAGTTCGCTCACTAATTTGAAGCCTCTCCGCTTGGTGCTGTTCCCGATGAACGTTCATTAAAGACTTGAATTGAACTATCTGATAACGCCTCGCCACCAAAACTGGTCGATGCAGCCGCACGTTTGGCGTGTTTATCGTATACATTTTTAAAATCTTTGATAGTTTTTTGATCAATCTCCCCTTGCGCCGAGAAACCTTTTTCAGTTTCTTCGCTAGCGCCAGCCTGTTTCTGCACAGAGCTAAAACCTGGGCGGCTCAAATCGACTTGTGCTGCGCCGCTAGTGTTATACATCTCTAAAGCTACCGCCACCATGACGAGCGATATTATGATTACACAGACCAGCATAGCCGCAAAACCGCACCGCTGACAAATATGATCAGCCCGCTTTTTCAGGCGAGCACGAGCGTGAAGTCTAGTCATTACTACCTCCTTGACTACTCAAACCCGCTTTTGACAAATCTAATTTGTCGATTTGTGAGCTATATTGCTTAATTAGCTTTTCGAGTTCGACTACTGCTTTTCGTACATCACCGCGATAATAACGCGCTCGTTCAATATCCATATAAAAGTCTGCTGGCTTATCTTGGCAATCCGTCTGGGCTATATGCGACATTATCTGCTCGTAACGCTGATAAGAGTTGCGAAATTGTCCGATTTGATGGTCGAAATCGACGGTTGTTTTGGTTAAGTCGATGCCGTTGAGCTTATTGAGAGCAATACGGCTATTCATCGGCGCCATCAGTTTGGTAGAAATTGCATCATATTCGCGGCCGAGGTTGATGCGCACCAAAGCGTCGTTAGCACGAATACGCTCTAAAACAGTTTTAGTCGTCGCACAATTACTGCGCACCAAATTAAGCTGCCGCTCAGTCAATAGAGTCATAGTTGGACCTTCGGCGCTAACCGTCGGCACGCAGACGAGACAAGCCAACGCATATAATATAATGAGGCTTTTTTTCATTACTTATCATTATGGCGAAATATAACCAGCGGGTCAAGTCTATACTACTTAGCTTGCTATTCCCTAATTTACCGACGCCACAAGCTAAACTGCCAGGTTAATTTGTGCCTTTGATAATAAAATCGAATTTACTAGCTACAAGCGAAATGTCTGGCCTGCCAAATTCATCTGCTAGCGCCTCAAACTTTGCTTGTTTGTCGCTGCCGAATTTTTGCACCAAATCATAATACCATTCAAACGTACAAAAATACGGCGGCTCTTTGGGCGGCTTGCTTTTGGAGTGGAATTTGTCGGCGTACATTAGTAGCCGCTCCTCGGGCGTGTTAGCGGTGTAGTCGGCTGGCGGAATGGACAAGTTTTGGTTAATTACATCCTGCTTGGTCAAGCCTACGCCAGTATGATGCGAAGCGAACCGCCAAATTTGTTCAGGAAAGCCTTCATTTCGCAGAATCTGCTCACCAATCACGCCGTGGCGAACACCGTCGACAAATTTGCCGTTTTCCAGAACATCATACGCACCGATATCATGAAGCATGCAAGCAACATGTAATAAATCACGATCGATTTGCGAATTCGGCTTAGCATCTAAAAGCTGCGCCGCAATTGCGTCAACCACTTGGCAGTGAGTGTAAATCAACGCAAAATCAGCATCAGTTTTGGCGTATTTTTTGTGCAAACTTTTAATCTGAAAATTAGTTGGCAGCTTTGTTTTATTCATAATATTTCGCAAGATCTACTTATCAAATTTCAACTCCGCAAGTTTCTCAATATTTATGCCGATATCCTTATATAAATCAGAGGTGCTTTTCGTTATCAAATCGCTTTCAGCAAAACCAAGCAGCGCTGCCGTTTTTACCACTTCTGCTACGCTGTTCGCTTCTATTTCGACATATGGCTTTAACTTCGGCCAGCGGTCGATGACAACCTGAACACCGTCGAGGTCGTATTCTTGGCGTTTGTTTTCTTGATAACCGCGCGGTTTAATGCCAATTTTTGCTAATATTTCCAGTGTCGTTTCCATATCAGACACTTCAACTTCCCACTCATGAGTACCATCAATAGTGTCGGCAGTTATTTCTTTGACGGTCAAAGTCGCCTGTTTCCCATCAGAGCGCAATCGCACCCAGCGATCTGGCACCGCTGGCATCGTATCAAATACGTAACGGCAAAAATTATAATTACCGACTTCCTTAGCGCCGAGACTTGTCAACTTTTCTATGATATCGGCGGGATCAACATCATATATTTTTGCTTCGTATTCTATGTTTGACACGAAAATCCTTTTAAATCCTCACATCGCCGTCTAAACTAACATAATTCTTAGCGCCGCTGCGATACATGGCGGAAGGCTTATTTTTGGCGTCAAATTCATATTTCATCAATTCGCCAAAATAGCTAAAATGATTACCCTTCGCAATTTTTAAGGTGGCGTCATCGACTATTTCCAGCTCCTCAGCCATATTGAACGGTTGCCAGTCATTAGACCATAAACCCCTCAATCCTTTTTCCGTATCAACAATTTCATACACTCCGTAATCGTTAACGAACCGCGCTTCAAACTTTCGACGTTTTTTATCAGAAACGTCACCAAATTGATCAATAATTCCTAATATCGAATTTGCGACTATTCCTGGCGCTGTATCATACGCGTTCGCCAGCACCGAAACAGTTATTCCGTCGTCTATCCGCGACCGGGTGCGGCCGACAAATCCTGGATAACCGCCGCTATGACCGACGAGCCGCTTACCATCTTTAGCTTTTGCGATATCAACACCCAATCCGTAACTTCCTGCGTTTGCTTCGTCGGCGACTTGCCATGATGGGCGCTGCATTTCCCTTTTAGAAGTATCGCTCAATAGTTTGCCTGAGCCGACTTGCAGAGCAGCAAAGAATTTCACCAAGTCATGTGCTGTTGAGCAAAATCCCGTGGCTGGCTGCAATACACCAGTTGTGATGTGTTGAAAGGGTCGGCGCTGCTGGCGTAAATCAAACCTACTATAGCCAGTTGCCATACGAAGTTCTGGCGAATATTCCGTGGTGGTTTGTTTCAAATCAAGTGGCGCGATAATGTTTTCCGTCACAAAATCAGCGTACGATTTGCCGCTAGCTTGCTCAATTACCAAACCCAGCAAGCCAAAACCAAAATTGGAATACTTGAATTCGGAATTTGGTTCGAATACTAGCTCCGATTGCATGATTTGCTTCTTGAATTCGTCTTTATCTGGAAAATCTCCTTGGAACTGCCAAAAGCCTGACGCCTGACCGTCGCGAATCACGCCCGCCGAATGGCTCAACAATTGACGCAAGGTTACGTCATGCCAACGCTGGTCGCTATGCTGCGCCAGCCACGGTAGATGTGTCGTAACTGAATCATCAATGCGCAACTTGCCATGCTCCTGCAGCTGCATCACGGCCGTGGCAGTAAATGTTTTTGATTGTGAAGCAACGTGAAAAAGGTGATCGGTCGTTAATGTCTCATTATTTTCTATATTTGCCAGGCCATAGACTTTATGAAAAACCACCTCGCCGTCTTTGGCTATCGCCACCGTAAATCCCGGCCAGCGCGCCCACTGGCTGCGCAGCATTAGCCATGAGTCAATAAATTTCAGTGTTCGTTTGGGAATTGATTTCATAGCCTGCTTGTACCTCCTAAAATATTACGCTTCTTGCGGCCACCACTTCAGCACAAAATCCCGGTAGCCTGGCGCAATTTTGTCAGTAGCTTCGACTTCTGTTCGCGTCAGCCAAACTATACGCTCCTCGCCTCCATCACACGCTCGGTCCGGTATTTCGATGTTACCGTCAACCATGGCCGTGTAGCCAAGAATAATTTTATGATCTTTGACGGCACTACCTCGCGGATAGCGCATATAGAAATCAGCTGGCGTCGCATCAATTGTGATACCCAGCTCCTCGCGCAGCTCTCGCTCTAGCGCCACGTCAGGCGTTTCGCCAGCGTCAATATGTCCGCCCGGCAAGCCAAAGCCATCATCGTGCGGATAATACATCAGTAGCACACGCTTGCCGTCGCTGCTATACAGCGCTACTTTTACGCTAACTTCGTGTCGATCGTACATTGCGCTCATAATCCCAATTCCTTTAGCTGCGCTGGATCAACCGTTGATGGCGAAGCCATCATCACGTCGACGCCGGAGCCGTTCTTTGGAAAAGCCAAGGTTTCGCGGACGTTCGTTTCGTCGATGAGCTCCATGAGGATACGGTCAACACCAAAGGCACAGCCAGCGTGCGGCGGTGCACCGTATTTGAAGGCGTTGAGCATGGCGCCAAACTTTTCCTCGACGTAGCTTTCACTAAAGCCAAGTAGGTCAAACACTTTATATAGCACTGCTGGGTTGTGGTTGCGCACGCCACCGGAGCAAATTTCGTAGCCATTCATCACCATGTCGAACTGGTCAGCCACGATAGCCAGTTTTTCAGTATCGGTCGTCGCCGATTCCAGCGCCTCTAGGCCGCCCTTTGGCATGCTAAATGGATTGTGGCCAAAGTCAAGCTTCTTGCCGTGGTCGTCCCACTCATAAAACGGAAAATCAACGATCCAAGCCAAGGCTACCTCATCCGATTTTTTCAAGTTGAAATTAGTGGCAAATTCGTTTCGCAGACGGCCAAGCACGGCGTTGACGACTGGGCGAGTGTCGGCGCCGAAAAAGACTGCATCGCCATCAACTGCACCAGTTTTTTGTTGGATTGCCGTAAGTTCTGTCTCGCTCAAGAACTTGGCAATTGGTGATTTTGCCTCGCCATCTTGGTAAGTGATGTAAGCTAAACCGCCCGCCCCTTCACTCTTAGCAATGTCAGTGAATTGGTCGATTTGCTTGCGGCTGAGACTGGCGCCATTTTTAACGCAAATCGCCTTGATACACTCGGCGTTCTTGAACACGCCAAATTCGGTACCCGTAAACACATCGGTTAGTTCAATCAGCTCCATGCCAAAGCGCAAGTCCGGCTTGTCCGAGCCATATGTCTCCATGGTGTCGCGGTAGGAAATGCGCGGAATTGGACTGCCGTCACCGACCGCGAGACCGCTCAAGTCCAGCAACTTCTTGCCCGCAAACTCAGTCGCGAGCTGCCGCATCAGCGGCTCAACCTCCTGGCGAACTTCCTCGCCGTCCTCAACAAAGCTCATCTCCAGATCCAGCTGATAAAACTCGCCGTACAATCGATCAGCCCGCGGATCTTCGTCACGAAAACACGCCGCCAACTGATAATATCGCGGTACACCGCCAACCATCAGCAGCTGCTTGAACTGCTGCGGTGCTTGCGGCAGCGCGTAAAACTTGCCCTCTTGCAAACGACTGGGGATGAGAAAATCGCGCGCGCCCTCGGGGCTAGAATTTGCCAAAATCGGCGTCTGGATTTCGATGAAGTCGCGATCGTCCATATACTGATGCATGCGCCGGTACATTTCAGCACGTTTTTTCAGCATCTGTTGCATCTTCGGGCGACGCAGGTCGAGGTAACGATACTTAAAACGCAAGTCCTCGCCCGCTTGGTTTTCCTCGGCAAAGGGCTGGATTGGCAAGGTCTCGGCGCGATTAAGTAACGTCAACTTCTCAACCACCAATTCAACTGCGCCAGTCGGAATTTTATCATTCTTTAGTCCAGCCGCGCGTTCGCGCACCATGCCTTCGGCGCGAATGACAAATTCATCGCGCAACTCATCAGCAAGCGAAAATGCTTCCGGATTATCAGAATTAAAAACTAGCTGCAACAAACTGGTGTGATCGCGTAAATCAACAAAAATTAGCCCGCCATGATCGCGGCGCGAGTGCACCCAGCCGCTAACTGAAATTTTTTCGCCGGCAAGTTGCGCCGCCTGTATATTAAAAGTTCGCTTCATATCTCTGTTATTATACTCGATTTGACCATCCTTTACCAATCTGCGCTGCATTGATAGCTTTTCTAAATAAAATGCGCTACAATTAGCATAAGAATTATGAGGATCCTAAATAATACTCTGGTCAAGATTCTGACGCGTAATAATATTGCGACCGAAGAAACTCTCAAACCGCTAATGGAAGAGGCGGAACGTTCTTCGCGACCACTGCAAGATATTGTGTTAGATTCAAAGCTTGTGTCTGAGACCGACTTGACAAAGCTTTTTGCACAGTACGCCGATATACCTTACATTGAGGTCGATCCACGTAATATTCCGAGCGAGGTACTGAACCGCATCCCAGAGCGTATCGCCCGCCAGTACAATGCAGTTGTTTTTCAGATTGATGAAGATGGCACTATGCACTTGGCGATGGATGATCCAGACGACGTGCTAGCCACTAATTTCATCGAGAAAGAGATCGGCAGCAATACCAAAATATATATTGCGCCGCATTCTAATATTTTGCAGTGTCTAGAGAACTACCGCGGCGATGTCAACCAAGAGCTCAACGAGGTTATCGATGTGCAGCGCGAGGACGACGGTTCGGATCAAAAAGTTTCCGAAGCCGACGTTGCTGAAGACTCGCCAATCGCTCAGACTGTTAATCTGCTCCTAGAGTATGCCATCCGCTCGCAAGCATCCGACATTCATATCGAGCCGCGGGAAAATTTCGTGCAAGTCCGCTACCGTATCGATGGCGTACTTAAAGAAGTCAACCAATTACCGCGCAACGTCCTTAATGCATTGGTTAGCCGTATCAAAATTTTATCTAATCTAAAAATCGACGAGCGTCGCGTGCCGCAAGACGGCCGCTTCAAAATTAAAGTTGCTGGCAAACAATACGCCTTGCGCGTTAGCACTCTGCCAATTACCGACGGCGAGAAAGTTGTCATGCGAATTCTCGACGAGTCCAACCAAGCAATCACGTTGCAACAACTTGGTTATTGGGGCAGATCGCTAGCCATCATAAACAACGCTATTGCCGAACCAAATGGCATGATTCTAGTAACTGGACCAACTGGTAGCGGCAAGTCTACTTCCTTATTTTCAGTACTATCTATGCTAAACACGCCGGAGGTTAATATCTCAACTATCGAGGATCCAGTCGAATACAAAATCCCCGGCGTCAACCAAACCCAAACCAACGCCAAAGCTGGCATGACTTTCGCCTCAGGGCTGCGAGCACTGCTGCGCCAAGATCCGAACATCATCATGGTCGGCGAGATCCGCGACGGCGAGACAGCCAACCTAGGCGTACAGGCGGCTCTGACTGGGCACTTGGTATTTTCAACCTTGCACACCAACAATGCGGCGACTTGTCTACCACGTTTATTGGATATGGGTATCGAGCCATTCTTAATCGCTTCAACAGTCAAGGCGGTCGTTGGGCAGCGCTTAGTACGACGACTGTGCATGAACTGTCGCGAACAATACGTACCGACGCCAGACGAAATCAACGAAATAGTCTCGCTGTTCAATCTGCGTCCAGACCAAACGTTTGCACATATTCATGATCTAGAATTACAAGCCATCGAGCAAAAAGTTGGCGGTGACACGCCAGCTGGCACCGACGAGACTACTATTCGCACCCTCTGGCGAGCGCACCCAGGCGGCTGCGACGAGTGCGGACACGTCGGCTTCAAGGGGCGCGTCGGTATTTACGAAGTGTTGGGTATGTCGCGCGAAATTCAAAAAATGATAACTTCCGACGCCACTAGCAACCAGATTCAAGATCAAGCAATCAAGGAGGGAATGATTACAATGCAATCTGATGGATTAGTTAAAACATTACGCGGCAACACTACGCTCGACGAGGTGCTGCGTGTTACGAGGGAATCCTAATGGCATCTTTCTCTTATGTTGCAACTAATAAGTCTGGCGATGTCATCCAAGGCAACATCGAGGCTAGCGATCGGCCTGGAGCTTTATCTGCCCTAACCAAGCAAGGTTTGTCACCGCTCAGTATTGACTCGCTTGAAAAGAAAGGACTAGCCAGTATTAGTTTTGGCGGCGGCAAGAAAAAAGTTAAAACCGACGACATCGTGATGTTCACCCGCCAGATGAGCGCCATGGTTAGTGCTGGCGTGCCGTTGCTGCGAGCACTTTCTTCGCAACATGATCACACTGATAGTCCAGCCCTCAAAGCAGTCCTTGGCGATATCATTAAGGATGTTCAATCTGGCATGCAGCTAGCTGACGCCCTGGGCAAACATCCAGCTACTTTTAACGATGTTTATGTCAATATGGTGCGTGCTGGCGAAGCTGGCGGTATTCTTGACGATATCCTTAGGCGCCTAGCTATTCAGCAAGAAAAAAGCGCTGGCATCCGCAAAAAAATTAAAGGAGCGATGACTTATCCGTTAGTTTTGCTGGTTATTACTATTATGGCCTTTTTGGTTTTGATGGTGTTTGTCATCCCGCAAATCGGCGAAATGATTAAAGGGTTTGGCGGCGAGGATGCTGAACTACCAGCTTTGACTCAAGTGATGCTGTCAATTAGCGGTTTTTTGACGACTAAAGGATACTTGCTGATACCAGTACTAATCGCTATCGTTTACTTCTTGCGGCGCTGGCTGAATACCACAGCTGGCAAACACACTTTTCACCGTTTTGTCCTCAAGATACCAGCTATCAGTAGCATCATTCAGAAAGTAGCCGTCGCCCGCTTTGCTCGTACGTTTTCAGCGCTTATGGGATCTGGCGCGGCTGTTCTAGAATCGCTCGAAGTCACTTCACACTCAGTCGGCAATGTTGTTTACGAGGAAGCTCTGCTAAAAGCTGCCAAGGAAGTCGAAAACGGCAAAAACTTATCAACAATCATCGAAAAAACCGGACTGTTCCCGCCAATCGTCTCGCAGATGCTAGCTGTCGGCGAAGAAACTGGCCAAACCGACGTCGTGCTAGTCAAAGTAGCCGACTTTTACGAAGAAGAAGTTGACGTCGCCATCGACAGTATCGGCTCAATTATTGAACCGGTAATGATCGTGTTGATGGGCGGCATGGTGGGGCTGATTGCCGCTAGCGTTATGATGCCAATTGCCGGCTTATCAACGAGTATTAAACAATAAAACTTATGCTATACTGTATATAGAAAAGGGCATCCATGGTAAAACTATTTTTCAAAGACAAACCGATCATCGGACTCGACATCAATTATACTGGTGTTAAAGTCATGGCCATCAACCAGAAACACGCTGACGTTCGCGGCTACGGCTCAGTCGATCTTGACCCGGTTAAGACACAGGAAGCGCTCGACACCGACGACCACGAGTATCTGCGCGAACACATAGCCAATATGTTTCGAGATCGCATTATCGGCTCCCTGCCTTCTAACCACGTAGTAATTGGCTTGCCAACGAGTCGCACTTATTCGCGCACCTTTACTCTGCCAGCGAGCGAAGAAAAGCATATTGCCAGCGCTGCCCAGCTAGAAGTCGAACGCTATATACCAGTACCGTCAGACTCGTTATATACTGACTACGAAATTATTAAACGCACCAAAGAGACCCTGATGGTTGTCGTCTCAGCCGCACCGCGCGCGCTGGTTGATACAGTTACGCAAGTTGCCAAGGAAGTCGACCTGCGTCCAGTTGCCGTTGAACCGAGCATGAATGCGGTCGCCCGCATCCTGACCAAAACCGAGGAAGGCAATCGTACCACGCTAGTTATCGACGTCGGCGCCACCAGTACCGATATTGCCGTCCTGGAAGATTCAGCGATTCTCATTACCGGTTCGGCTAATGTCGGCGGCAATAACTTCACTCTAGATATCGCTAGTAAAATGCAAGTGTCGCTAGAAAAAGCTCACCAGTATAAAGTCCTCAACGGCCTCGGGCAAAGCGATGATCATGACAAAATTGAAGCCGCCCTCAAACCAAGCCTCGGTCGTATCGTCGGAGAAGCCAAAAAGGTCATCCGCTACTACAGCGAACGTATTTCGGAGGATAAAAAAATCGAGCAAATTCTTATCGTTGGCGGCGGTGCAAATATGCCAGGTATCGGCGAATACTTTACTAACGCTTTCATTTTGCCGGCCCGCGTCGCTAGCCCGTGGCAAGATCTTGATTTTGGCTCGCTTGAGAAACCGCACCGCCAGTTTCGTCCGCGTTATATCACCGTCGCTGGTCTGGCTAGCGTACGGCCATCGGAGGTAAAAAAATGATCAACCTACTTTCACCCGAAGAACGCAAGCAAATTAAGGCTGCCCGGGCTAACTCAATTTTAATGCGCTATGTTGTCATGTCGCTGATAGTTGTTGTGATTATTGTAGTTGAGCTAATCAGCTCGTATTTTATGCTAGTATTCAACCAGTCTGCCAGCAGAGAAACCATAAATGACAATCAAAGTAAATCTTCAGCCTTCAGCTCGGTCAAGAGTGATGCCGAAAAGTATCGTTCTAACCTGCGGGTAGCAAAATACATTCTTGACACTCAAGCGCCATATACTGATATTCTAAATGCGATTGCCAAGAGGTTGCCAAACGGCGCCTCGCTCACTGGCATATCAATCGACCCGACGACTTTTGGAACTGCTTCCGTGCAAATTCAAACCCACGTCAGTTCGTACGCGCAGGCCATTGAAGTCAAAAATAGCTTGCAAGAGACGTCTATCAACAAAGTTAAAGTTTTTGACAGTGTTAGCCTATCAAACGCTACGCACGAAATTGGCGACAATACATTTCAGGCAAATTACACTGTAATCTATTCAAAGAAGGTACTGCCATGAAATTCGTTCTAAAACCAACTACATTCCGCATTTTGCTTATCGTCAGCCTACTAGTTATTGCGGCAGCGGGCGTAGGCAGTTTCGTCTTCGGACACCAAGAGATTGTTAAATATGCAGAGGAAACCCGCAAACTCAATACCGAAGCACAAGCCTCTAGCAACGAATTACAAGCCCTTTCAAGCCTCAAATCGAAACTAGACAACAGCAAAAGCGACGTAAAACGCGCTGAACAAATCGTTTCGACCAGCAAGAAATATCATTATCAAGATCAAATTGTCAGCGACATCGAAAATCACGCAAATAGCGCTGGTATTAAAATCGCTTCAATCGATTTTTCAGCAAATGAAAGTAAATCCAGCAGCTCATCAAGCTCATCGTCGTCTAGCACTGCTAAAAACGCTAAAAAACCAGCGCCAGACGGCTTCAAATCGGTTACCGCTACTGTTAACTTGAGTAATCCGGTATCCTATGAGCAAGCGTACATTTTCTTGCGCTCTTTAGAACAAGGGCTTTTCCGGATGCAAATTTCTAACCTGGCCTTAGCCAAAGACGACAACAACGGCATCACAGTTAGCGCACTAACTCTGGAGGTATATACAAAATAATGGAAGTCTCAGACGCATTTCGCATTCTCGGCGCAAAGACAGCTAAATTCTTTGGCCGGTATCACTTTTTATTGTTTTTCATGTTAGCTGCTGGCGGATTGTCAGTTGCTACCATCCTACTCTACCAAACACTCACTACGCCAGCAGAAGAACCGCAAGCTAGCACCTCCGCTAGTTTTGATGATACTACCATCAAACGCATCCGCAAGCTAAAATCAGCTGGTAATGCACCGAGCACGCCGCCGCCAGCCAACGATAGGACAAACCCGTTTTAGTCTATGATTTTGCTCGGTTCAGCGGTACTCAATGCAGAAATATTCAGTATTCAAACTGGCGGCAAGGTAGCGCGCACAACCCGCGCAATCATTAATCCCGCCAATCTACAAATTATCGCCTTCGAAGTGTCAGGGCCGCTAATTCAGCAACACCCCGCGCTGATGTTGCTTAGCGATGTCCGCGAACTGAGCAATATAGGCTTCATTGTCGACGACATCGACCAATTCATAGCTCCGACCGACGTTGTGCGCGTCAACGACGTCTACCAGCTAAAGTTTGATATCATCGGCAAACTAGTACTTGACGAAAAACGCCATAAACTTGGTAAAGTCATCGACTTCACAATAGATACCACGCAGTTTCTTATTATGCAGCTGTCGGTCAAGCGGCCGCTATTGCGTAGTTTCAATGATACTGAGATTTTGGTACATCGCAGCCAGATTATCGAGATTAATAACGATTCAATTGTCGTTCATTCCCAAGCTAAAGCCCCTGAGCCAGAACTTCATGAAGTAGTCGGTAGCTATATCAATCCGTTCCGCAAACCAAAGCAAGCTCGACAGAATTCGGATATTGATTAGCGATCTTCTCGGCGCAAAGCAGTTTTGATATCATCAAAGCTAAACCCCTGGCGCGCTAGATATTGCATGAACTTTTGCTCATCAGAGTAACGCCGGCGTTTTTTAGCAATAACTTTAGCCAGCTCGCCGAGATCATTACGCGACGAATCTGCGATTACCGAATCAATGATTGTTTGTGCTATACCTTTTGCCGCCAATTCGCTACGCAGTTTTCGCATAGATACGCCTTTAATCTGATGTCGATTTTCAACCCACCAGTTAGCAA
>CAJPLU010000002.1 GCA_905371595.1 Candidatus Saccharimonadota bacterium | reverse complement strand
TCGTCTGATAAAACTTTGAGCCATATTTGATCGCTGCGCCAAGCTCGCCACACCCGAAACAACGCCCGAACTACAAGCAATACGCGCACTTACCTCGCCCTCCGAAAACCAATAAAGTACAACACCAGTGTCAAAACCAACACGCAAATGTATAAAAATAACGGATCAATGCTCGTATTTACCAACAGCAGCATAGCCAGCCAAATCGCCACTATACTCACGAAAACAAAAGCATATCTCACATGTTTATTTTAGCATACAGCCCGGTGGCTCTCCAGGGATTATTCGGTAAACTAACTGTCGATAAAATCTGACTGAAAACTGTTTTGCTTCAGCAACTACTGTGTTTAAGGTTGCGTATTTTACCGCGTCTCACACCTGACGACACTGGCGTGGTAAAATTAAATTATGAAGATATCTAGCCCTGCGTTCGCCGAAAACGCTAAAATACCAAAAGTTTACTCCAAGCTCGGCGGCAACCAACGCCCGCCGCTCGAGATCAGCGATGTGCCAGCAGATGCTAAAAGTCTGGCAATCGTTTGCCACGACCCTGACGCGCCTGGGCGCGATGGATTCTACCATTGGACGGTTTGGAATTTACCAAGCAAAACCACTGAAATAACTGGCGAGTCACTACCCGCGGATGCCGTCGAAGGTGTTACGAGCTGGGGCCTTCCTGGCTGGGGCGGACCGCAGCCGCCATTTGGCACGCACCGCTATCAATTTTACGTGTACGCGCTGAACACGACACTGGATTTACCAAGCAACACTAAACCAAAAGAGCTCATCGCCACCCTCACGCCGCACATCATCGACCAAGCCGTGCTGACTGGAAAGTTTGGCGTGTTGGATATTTTGCGGCGGGACTAAGTGACTACTCTTATACAAAATTAACCCTACTCAAAGAAGAAATTATATCATTTCAAAGCTAGTTTTACCCGAAACAGCTTTGACAGTTAGTATGTTAAAACCTCCGATGACCGAGCGATGTCTTTTGAGTCGAACCAGTCATTGGCTCACTAATTCCGCCACCTTCGCAATAAAACTCATCCTTATTAATACCTTGTTATCTAGATAAAAATATTTATGTTTTATATCAATAGTAGAGACTATGGGCAATTTTATTAAATGCTAGTTTAGTAACCGTGTTCCCGCATACAATTAGCAAACATCTTGTCTCTCTGCGATTGCACTAGCCCAGTTCCAGCAGAACGGTGCCGAACTTGCACCTTGCAAACGCGCTGCCAATAAGACTTATCGTTTTCACCACTGGATGAGTTATTGACCGAATGAGGACTATCGGGTGTATACGTATGGCTAGGAGTTGATGGTCTTGGTGATACAGGGGTGGAGTCCGAAGCTGTTGTAGTAGGAGAAATATTACTTACGTTTGTACCATGTTTTAAGTTGTAATCATCAGTACACTTTATATATTCACTCTCACTTAATCTATAACTACAGCCTGTTATAGTATTAGTATAATTACTTGCTGAGCTATTGTAGTTATATGTACCACCACTAGCCAAATAAGTATCCTTATATTCCCCAGATGAATCAATCGCATTCTTCCTGTTTTCTTGCATTTGAGACTTACCAGCTGAATCAATACCTGGGTACTTTTCATAACAGCCAAGCCTTTTATCGTAACCATCTATAAGTTTCTTATAAAATTCAGGGTCACTCGTTTCAGGCGATGGATTTGCTTTTACTACGTCTTCCAGGCATTGATGGAGCTTTTCCTTGTCATCGCTTTGGTGGTCTGTATTATTACTGGCGTATTCGGTAGATTGTGTGCCGCTGTCTTTATTGCCAAACAATAGCGTACCACCATAGATTGAGCCGCCAATAATAGATACAACTAGTAGTATTTTCACGAGAGGTTTCGTCTTGTCAACAAACCGTTCCCATAGTGATTCATATAAAATAGAAGAGAAATCGTCACTAGAGTGATTAAGTAATGTTTTAGGTCGACCTATAGATAGTTTGTTTCGTTTCTTAAGTTGCATATTTCATCTCCTTAACTAATAAAGCGGTTCTTGTTCTTCTGGATTATCTAAATAACTCCAAATTTGTACAATGCTTTCTTCTATACTATTTCGTAAAGTTATTATAGAGTCTAACACCTTCTCATCATTTATATCATCAGTTTGATTTATAGTAGGTATATTTCGCGCTCTTAATAAACTATTAATGACATCCAAAAAATCCTCTTGTTTAAGCAATATCTCAAGGTTGGTTATATATGTGTTAGCGACATAATCAGATTTTACTTCATCTCCACAAGATGCTAAAGCAGCCCAAATAGTAAGTTGGGTAATTTTATTATGTTTTATTATGTTTTTCTATATTTTTATTATTATCTAATACTTTTTTATACAGCTTATGATACATACTCGACACGACGACAAAAGCCACAAACCAAATCCAAGTCCACATATATAATTACCTTTTCTTTAATATTTTGTCGGCGACGAATAAAAAACGACACCGTACTAGGTGTCTAAGCCATTTATCCACACTCAAGCCCTAAAGCCTAATGTTTTGCACGGTGCCGTTTTTAAGGCTTTCCGTGCAAATAAAGCACTCAAGCTTGAGCATGATTGATGGCTTAGACTTCTTTATTATATCACCTTAATAAGTACATATGCGTAAAAAATAGTCTACTACTTTGCACGCTAACCAATTTGAGGTATCTTCACTATAACAAAAACACGCCAATCAAATTGACGTGCTAATACATACTTTTGTTAGATTAAATACTGACCATTTTACATTCACTCAGCAAACTGGCTATTATACAGCTCAGCATAAAAGCCGTTTTCTTCCAGCAGTTCGTCGTGCTTACCCTGCTCGATGATATTGCCGTCGCGGACGACCAATATCAAATCAGCGTCGCGGATGGTGCTCAGGCGGTGGGCGATGACGAAGCTGGTTTTGCCCTGCATCAACTTGTTCATGGCTTTTTGGATGAGCACTTCGGTGCGGGTGTCGACCGAGCTGGTAGCTTCGTCCAAAATCAGCATTGGCGTGCGCGCCAACATCGCTCGAGCGATCGTCAGCAGCTGCTTTTCGCCCTGCGAGATGTTCGTGGCTTCCTCGCCCAGCACCATATCGTAGCCGCCCGGCAGCGACCGCACAAAATGGTCAACGTGCGCTTCCTTGGCGGTGGCAACCATCTCTTCTTCGCTAGCTGTTGGATTGCCGTAGAGCAAATTCTGGCGAATCGTGCCATTAAACAACCAGGTGTCCTGCAACACCATGCCAAACATTTGCCGTACATCGCTGCGCTTCATTTGGCGAATATCCACGCCGTCAATTTTGATCGCGCCGCTGTTAATTTCGTAAAATCGCATCAGCAAGTTAACCAACGTCGTTTTGCCCGCGCCCGTCGGACCGACGATCGCCACGCGCTGACCTGGCTTGATGTGCGCTGATAACCCTTTGATGATGGTTTGATCAGGTTTGTAGCCAAAGACCACATTGTCAAATTCGACTTCGCCCTTGACGTTCGCCAATTTCACCAAATCTTTACTCTCCGCTTGTTCTTCTGGCTCGTCCAAAAATTCAAACACACGCTCGGCGGCAGCGGCGGTCGATTGAAGGACATTGGCGATATTAGCAACTTGCACCAGCGGCTGGTTGAATTGGTCGATGTACTGGATGAACGCCTGAATGTCACCAATTTTCAGCCGGCCGTTAATCGCCAACCAGCCGCCCAAAATCGCCATCACGACATAGCCAATGTTGCCGATGAAATTCATGATCGGATAAATCAGACCCGACAAAAATTGAGCTTTCCAGGCGCTTTCCTGCAGCTGATCGTTCACCCGCGAAAACTTAGCCAGCGACTTTTTCTGGCCGTTGAACACCCGCATCACTTGATGGCCGCCGTACATTTCCTCGATATGGCCGTTCAATTCTCCCAGCTGCGTTTGCTGGCGAAGGAACTGCTTTTGCGAGCTTTTGGCAATCAGCGTCACCACGCCGCCAGCCAGCGGCAGCACCAGCAGCGCCACCAGCGACATTTGCCAGCTGATGGAAAACATCATCACCAAAATCCCCAGCACCATCACTGTCGAAGACACGACCTGCGACAGGCTTTGATTGAGCGTCTGGCTAATGGTATCGACGTCGTTGGTAACGCGGCTGAGCACCTCACCGTAAGTTTGCTTGTCAAAATAGCTCAGCGGCAGGCGATTGATTTTCTCGGACAATTGCCGGCGCATTCTGAAGGTAACCGTCTGCGTCACTTGGGTCATCAGCCAGGTTTGGATGTAGCGGAAAATGGCGCTGAGTATGTACAGACCGATCAGTAAACTGACGACCCGCCAAACGGCATCAAAGTGGAATTCTGGACGTCGGCTGAGATCCAGCTTTTTGATAGTCTCGAGCTGATTGGCTGGAATTTGGCGCTCAATTTCCGACTGGTTTGGCAGCCGATTGATGACATCAGCACCGGTTGTGCCAACTGGCAGCGAAGCACCGTTTGGCAGTTTGCTAGTGATGGTTTCGTACGCCTTCATGCTGACATAATCTTCGACAATTTGGTTGGTAGCGCCACCCAAAATCTTCGGACTGACAATCGCAAACGTCGTACTACCGACCGCGAAAATCGCCACCATGAGCATTTGCCAGCGGAACTCCGCCAAATATTTGGCTAACTTCTTGACCGTACCTTTGAAATCTTTGGCTTTTTCGCCCGCGCCCATACCGCCGCCCATTGGACCGCCCATCTTCACTGGCTGGCGTTTTTTCATGCTTTGCTGAGCCATTACGCCGCTCCTTTCGGGGTCGTCGCTGACATTTTCTGCAGGTCGTCTTCTGAGAGCTGGGAGGCAGCAATTTCTTGATAGACTTGGCAATTTTTCATCAGTTCCTGGTGCGTGCCTTGACCGACAATTTTACCTTCGTCCAGCACGATGATTTTGTCAGCGTTCATGATGGTATTGATGCGCTGACCGACGATGAATACGGTTTTATGCTTGGTTTCTTTAGCCAGTGCCGAGCGTAATTTGGCATCAGTCTTGAAATCCAGTGCCGAAAACGAATCGTCAAAAATGTAGACATTTGGATTAACGGCAATCGCCCGAGCAATCGACAAACGCTGCCGCTGACCGCCGGAAACATTGCTACCGCCTTGAGCAATGTCATTTTTGTAACCGTTTTTTAGCTCGCTGACGAACTCGGCGGCTTGAGCAATTTTAGCGGATTTCTCGACCAATTTTTGGCTGGCTTTGGCGTTACCGTAATTGATATTACTGGCAATCGTCCCGCTAAACAACACGCCCTTTTGCGGCACGTAGCCGATTTGATCGTACAAATCTTCCAGTTTGAGCTGGCGAATATCCACGCCGTCCAGCAAGATCTGCCCGGCCGACACATCGTAAAAGCGCGGAATCAAATTGATCAACGTCGATTTACCAGACCCAGTACTGCCAATGAACGCCGTGGTTTGCCCCGGTTCGGCCGTGAAATTGATGCTGGAGAGCACCGGCAGATCAGCGTCTGGATAAGTAAAGGTGACATCTTTGAATTCGATTTTACCCGTAGCGTCATGTGGCAATTGCTGCGGCGACTGCGGGTCAACAATTGACGGCAGCGTGTCCAACACCTCGCCCACCCGCTTTACCGACACAGCTGCCCGCGGCACCATGATGAACACCATCGACAGCAGCAAAAACGAAATAATCACCTGCATGGCGTACTCCAAAAACGCCATCATATTACCAATCTGTAGATTACCGCTACTAATCAAATGTGCGCCGAACCAGACAATCGCCACGCTAGAAAAGTTCATCACCAGCGTCATGATTGGATCAAGCAGCATCATCAGCCGATTAACAAATAAATTCATCTTATTCAGCTCGGTGTTAGCTTGCTGGAATTTTTTCTGCTCAATTTTTTCGTTGTGAAAGGCGCGAATAACTTTTAAGCCGACCAGGTTTTCGCGCGTCACCAAATTGAGTTTATCCACCAGCGTCTGCAATTTTTTGAACCGCGGCACAGCAATCACGAACAGCATAGCGATGACGACCAGCAGCACCGACACTGCCAGCGCGATGATCCAGCTCAAATTTGGCGCGTTGTGGATGGCTTTTTGCAAACCGCCAATTGCCATGATCGGCGCCATCAACGCCAGGCGCAATAACAGGATTGACGTCATTTGAATTTGCTGAATATCGTTGGTCGAGCGGGTGATCAGCGAGGCAGTCGAAAACTTATTGAAATCAGCCAGCGCGAAACTCTCTATCCGCTCGAACAATTCCTTGCGCAATCTCTGTGCCATGCCCGTGGCAATTCGCGACGCCAAAAGCCCAATGATAATCGAACAAATCCCGCCAGCTGCCGTCACCAAAATCATTTGCCAACCATTATGCCAAATCGCCGGCATATCTTGCTTGATGATGCCGTTATTGACAATTTCCGACATCTTATCAGGCAGCCACAAATTCGCCATCACCATGGCATAGGTAAAGCCAACCAGGACGATAAACATCAGCCAGTAGTTGCTAAAAATTCGTAATAGATGCTTCACAAACCCCCTTTTATTATTGCAGCTTCAGAGATTAGCCATATTTGGCAAATTTACACTATGCAATATTCTAGGCCATAAACTACTTTTTGTCAAGTTTGTCAAGAAAGCCCACCGCATAACGGTGGGCTCTACGCTGTCTGGTATACAACGAATAAATTTAGTACATACCCATACCGCCGCCCATATTTGGCATAGCAGCACCTGGCGTTTCTTTCTCTGGCAGATCAACAACCAATGCGCCCATCGTCATCGCTGTACCGGCAATTGAGGCAGCATTCTGCAAGGCCTCCTTGGTAACGCGTACTGGGTCAACTACGCCTGCCGACTTTAGATCAAGCAATTCATTCGGGTGGTTGACGTTGATACCTTGGCCAGCTTTGGCTTTTTTGACCTGCGGCAACCATTCGTCCGCATTCAAGCCAGAATTACCGAGCAAAATTCGAAACGGCTGCTCTAGAGCGTGGATAAGCAAATCTTCACCCGCCAATACCGAAGAGTCTTTGCTGCTAGAACGTTTATAGCTACCAGCTAGGTTGACTAGCGTGACACCGCCGCCTGGCACAATACCTTCAGCTAGCGCTGCTTTGACAGCAGCCACAGCGTCATCGACACGATATTTCTTTTCTTCAATTTCGGTCTCGGTCGCACCGCCAACTTTGATTACCGCTACTTCGCCAGTCAACGCTGCATGACGCTTTTGCAGGCTCTTCTTAGTGTAGTCGCTGGTAGCATTATCAGTTTCCAGTTCAATTTGATCGACGCGAGCGCTAACTGCTGCCTTTGAGCCTTCACCTTCGACGATAGTCGTCAAATCTTTGGTGGCAATAACCTTACGCGCTGAACCAATAACATCGCTGCCAACGTTATCAAACAACATACCGGTATCCTCGGTGATAACTTTAGCGCCAACCAGCGCTGCGATATCGTAGAGTATATCTTTATCGCTAGGCGCTTTGATAGCCAAGGTATTGAAAGCACCTTTAAGCCGGTTTAGCACCAACAAACTCAGCGCTTCGCCATCAACATCATCGGCGATCAGTACCAAATCTTTCTTACCAGTTTGAGCAATCATTTCGAGTAACGGTACAAATTCTTGCGCCGAAGAGACTTTCTTATCAGTTACTACAATAGCTGGCTTGTCGTAAACTGCTTCCATGCGCTTAGCATCGGTCACCATGTACGGGCTGACAAAACCGCGCTGTACCGTGAAACCTTCGACTACTTCGCTTTCAAGCTCTAAGCCGCGGCCCTCTTCAACCGTCACCACGCCGTTCGGACCAATCTTTTCTATGACGTCAGCGATTAGTTTGCCAATCGCCTCATCGCCTGCGGAGATTGTCGCCACTTCAGCGATACGCTTTTTGTCGCCGCGGATATCATCGGCGAGCTTACCGAGCTCTTTGATAATCTCGCTAGCAGCACGTTCTAAACCTTTGCGTAGTAACATCGGATTGTGGCCAGCTGCAATTAGCTTATTAGCTTCGTTTAAAATATGATAAGTTAAAACCGTCACTGTCGTAGTGCCGTCGCCAGCTACATCATTCATCTTGTTAGCAGCCTGTTTGATAAGTTCGGCGCCAACTTTGAAGCCAAGCGTCTCGTCATCAGCTTCGTCGATATCAATACTTTTCGCAACTGTCACACCATCGTGCGTCACGCTCGGGCCGCCGTAACTTTTGCCGATAACTACGTTGCGGCCTTTTGGCCCCATCGTTGTTTTCACAGCGTTATACAAAATTTTTGCGCCAGCCAATACGCGAGCACGCGCATCTTCATCGTAAAAAACTTTTTTTGCCATATTTTTCTCCTATTCAATTGTAGCGAGGATATCCTCGTCTTTGATAATTAAATATTCTTCCTTGTCAAGCTTGATAGTCGTCGCTGCGTAGTTTTTGTAGACAACCCGTTCGCCGTCAGCCACATCTTTGACTGCCGAGCCAACAGCCACTACCTTAGCAGCTTCTGATTTTTCTTGCGCTGATTCTGGCAAAAAAATGCCGCTAGCTGTTTTTTCTGGCTTCTTTTCTTTAACAGCCACGACATAATGCGCCATTGGCTTGATTGGTGAACTCATGATTATATCCTCCTTTTCTAATCTATTTTAGCACTCTTGACCGTAGAGTGCTAGACCCAAGTATAAGAAAGTTAGCGAAAAACGTCAACCGTATTAGCAAAATATACAAAATAGCCCGATCTAAAACTCGCGCTATTTTGCTGTGCTTATAGAAATTAGTTAGCTCTCGATAATAGTACCGACCTGCCCAGCCAGGGCTTGTTCGGCGCTGCCTAAGCTAGCGATAATCGCTCGGCGACCTGGCTTTTCGACAAATTTCAAGGCCGCTTGCACTTTGGGTAGCATACTGCCCGGCGCGAACTGATTTTCGTCAATGTAGCGCTGCATCTCTTGGCGATTAGTGCGTCCAATTGTGCGCGCGGTCGGTTTACCATAATCAACCATCGCGCCATCAACTGCCGTTAATATCACCAGTGCTTCGGCATCAATCGCATCAGCCACTACTGCCGCTGTGAAATCCTTATCAATTACTGCCTCGACCCCCTCTAAGCCATCACTGACAGTTTCAACAACCGGCACACCGCCACCGCCACCCGTGATAACCGTCACGCCAGCATCAATCATTGCCTTGACCGTATACTCTTCGACAATCCGCTGCGGCTTCGGCGACGGTACCACGCGCCGCCAACCGCGCCCAGCATCTTCTTTGAATGTGAAGTTACGACCGTTAGCAGCCTGCCGAGCTTCTGCTTCGGTCTGATAAAATACGCCTATTGGCTTCGTAGGATTACTAAAAGCTGGATCGTTAGCGTCAACCACTACTTGCGTAACAACTGTCGAAGCGACGCTTTTCATCTGCCGGCGCGAGAATTCGTCAATCAACGCTTGCTGCAACCAAAAACCGATCGCTCCTTGGCTCATCGCTACGCACGTATCGAGCGGGAAAGTCGGTACTTCTGGTGTGTTAATTGCTTCTTCGTGCAAAACAATATTACCAACTTGCGGCCCGTTGCCGTGAACGATTACCAGCTGATAACCAGCCAAAATCAACGGCACTAGCTGGCGTGCTGTCTCGTCGGCGACATCTTGTTGAGCATGAGCCGAAGCCTCGCCTTGCTTTTGCAAAGCATTGCCGCCAAGTGCAACTACAATCTTACCCGGCATGTTGTTAAAACCTCAACGACATGCAAGTTAAGCTGCCAGTAATTTTCTCAAACTCGCTAGTATTGATCAGAATCACTTCGTAACCGCAATCGCGAATCTTCTGCTCAGTTTTCGGGAAGCCTTCTGGCACGATTACCTTGCCATTTATCCACAAACTATTCACTGCATAGTATTCATCGTCATCAACGACTAGCTTATTAAAGTTAGCAAAAGCTGGATGATTTTCGTAAGCTTTAGCGACAATTAAGTTGTTATTATCTAAGTAGACCACATCGTCTTTCAGGTGTAAAATTCCAGTCACCGGTACCGTCTCGGCGGTCATACCATGCTTCTCGAGAATTGCCGTGATTTGGTCGGCTGCCGCTTGATTGGTGCGTCCGCTTAACCCGATGTAATAATGGTCGCCTACCATCATGATATCGCCTGGATCAGTTGTGCCTGGCTCGACAACTTGTTCAATATCATCATAGTAACGCGCCAAAGCTTCGCGCAAATCCGGCAGACTAGCCTCGCCACGACGGCTTTCAGCGCCGGGACGCGACAAAATTGCTACACCGCGCGGCGTACACAGTGCGTTATCCTCGATAAACACGCTGTCTGGATAATCCTCGTTGGCCTCTAGAACCGTCACTTCCAAACCGCATTCGCGCAAAATTTCGACATAGCGATTATGCTGCTGCAATGCTAAATCATAGTCCGGCTTGCCCATTTCTGGCGTTTGGCTGATACCATCAATCAAACTATGTGACGGACGGCGAACGATGGCGTACTTAAACATCTTTTCTCCTTCATTTGGTAAAACGGGCGCGCTGTATTTCAGGCGCGCCCGTTTCATTTATTATCATTGACCGATTAAATCGGCGATTTTAATGCCTAACGTATCATCCAGCGCACCAGCCAACAGTTGCTGCACTGCGTAAGCAAATAGCGCAATCACGATAACCGCCAAAAGTAGCTCGTATAGCGTGAAAATCTTCTTGCGATTCTTGATCTGCATCAAGACGTAGACCAGCATGCCTGGTGCGTACAAGAACACTGTTATGAGCAGATATTGCATACCAGCCGCATACACTAGCCATACTGCGTAAACACTAGCCATCACACCCACAAAGATATTAAAGGCGCGGTACTTAACGGTTTTCTTCTCTTGCAGAGAAACTTTCAATTGATAAAACGCCGTTAGAGCATACGGAATCAAGATAGCCGAAGTAGCAATCGAAATACCAATATTGTACGCTGAACCTTCGGTGCCAGGAATCGTTAGCAGGAAGAATTGTACTAGTATATTGGTCACCAATAGTGATACTACTGGCGCGCCAACTTTGTTTTCTTTGGCAAAAATCGATGGGAAGGTCTTATTCTTAGCTGCCTGATACGGTAGTTCGGCAGCAAACATCGTCCAAGCTAGCCAACCGCCCAAAACTGCAATCATCAAGCCGATATTAACCAGCCAAGCGCCCCACGGGCCAACCAAGCGTTCCAACAGCATCGACATTGCCGGACTACCTAGTGCAGCCAGATCTTTCTGAGTTGCTACACCAAAAGCCAGCACCGTCATCAGCACATAAATCGAAAGCACGCCAGCGAAACCAATCAATGTTGCCTTGATGATATCGCTGCGCTTCTTGGCGTGGCCCGAAAATACGACTGCACCCTCGATACCGATAAACACCCAGACGGTAACCAGCATCATATTCTTGACCTGCTCAATCACAGCGCCCATATCAAAGTTGTTGCCGGCTAAGCCCCAAAGGTCTTGGTTAAACAAGCCGACCTTGAACGACAAGAATATCGCTAGCAAAAAGATTGCAAGCGGGATTAATTTCGCCGCCGTCACCAAAGCATTAATAAAGCTTGCCGTTTTGACACCCTTAAGGATTAATAAATGAACACTCCACAGCAGTACTGACATGCCAACCACTGACGCCCAGTTTTGCCCTTTGCCAAACAAGTCTGGAAAGAAATAACCAAGCGCCGAGAAAACGGCTACTGCATAAGCAATATTACCAATCCAGGCAGAAATCCAGTAACCCCACGCCGAATTAAAGCCAACATACTTGCCAAAGCCAGCCTCAGCGTAGCTATACACGCCAGCGTTAAGTTTTGGCTTTTTGATAGTCAGGTTGCGGAAGCTGAGAATCAGGAATATCATTCCAACACCCGTAATCAGCCACGCAATAATCGTCGCCAGCGGACCAGCCGCCTCAGCTGTACCTTGAACAAGGTTAAAGATACCTGCACCGATCATACTGCCGACCACTAAGCCGGTCAGAGACCAGAGTCCTAACCCGTCCTTTTTTCTTGCTAATTGTTTGATTGCCATTTTGTTCGAGCCTCCTTCAACTCGGATTTATAGCGTCAATGCCATCACAGCCTTGATAGTGTGCATGCGGTTTTCAGCCTCGTCAAAGACAACGCTGTGCTCGCCGCTAAAGACCTCGTCAGTGACCTCCATCGAGTCAAGACCGAATTGATCGTGAATCTTCTGGCCAGTCTCGGTATTAAGGTCATGGAATGATGGCAAACAATGCAAGAATTTGACGTTCGGGTTATGCGTCTCGGCTAGCATTTGCGCATTGACCTGGTATGGCTTGAGAAGGGCAATTCGCTCGGCGAACTTGTCTTCCTCACCCATTGATACCCAGACATCAGTGTAGATAGCGTCAGCGCCTTCTAGTGCTTCGGCACGGTTATCAGTGATCGTAATCTTCGCGCCAGTTTCCATAGCAATTGAACGTGCTAGGCTAACTAGATCGCCCGACGGATGCAGCTGTCGCGGCGCCAAAATACGGAAGTCAACACCCATTTTAGCCGCACCAATCAGCAAGCTATTTGCCATATTATTGCGTCCGTCGCCAACGAAGACCAGCTTAGCGCCGTTAAGCTTGCCGACATGCTCCTCAATAGTCATGAAATCTGCCAGAATCTGCGTTGGATGGAAAGTATCCGTCAAGCCATTCCAGACTGGTACGCCAGCATATTTCGCTAACGCTTCGACATTGGAATGCTTAAAGCCGCGGAATTCAATGCCATCAAACATGCGGCCCAGCACCTTAGCGGTATCTTCAACTGACTCTTTTTTACCTAGCTGAATATCGTCTTTACCGAGAAATTCTGGCGCCACACCTAAATCATTGGCAGCTACCGTAAAAGCGCAGCGAGTTCGCGTCGATGTCTTTTCAAAGAGCAAAGCCACTTGTTTACCCTCGTGAATGCGGTGTGCTTTGCCCGCTTTCTTTTGTTGCTTGAGGTCGTGTGCTGTATCAAGCATCAGCCGAATATCGCTTGGCGAGAAGTCTTTCAAAGTCAAAAAAGAGCGACCCTTCAGACTGGTTGGCAGCTTAGCTACCGTTGCAGTAGTCGAATCTGTAGTTACTGGCACTACTTTGCGGACGTGCTCCTCTTGAATCATTGGTACCGCCAAGGTGGCTGCCAGCGAACGCTCCGCCGAAGTAACTCTATCAGTAACCTGCTCGTTGTCCAGATCTTCGCGCACCAGCGGCATACTCATACAGCGCGGGCCGCCGCGGCCGCGGCCGAGTTCTGAACCGCTAACCTCGATAACTTCGACGCCAGCCTCGCGCAATTTAGCATTAGTGACATAGTTACGGTCGTAAGTCACCACCATGCCCGGCGCAATCGCCAAAGTATTCGAACCGTCATTCCACTGCTCGCGAGCTGCCGCAATCTCATCGCCGCCGCCGCATTCAATCAGGTTAATCTTTGGCAAATGCAGCGCTTCGCACAACGCTTTTTCAAGGTCATGCTGCTTGGTAATCCGCGGATAAGCTTGCCCTTCAACTTTTTCGAGAATAAACAGATTCATCTTGCCTTCAAAGTCGCGAATCTCCGGGTGGATCGTGAACTTGTCGTAATCGATCATTGTGAAGACTGTATCTAGGTGCATGAATGCGTGGCTTTTCGGGATTTCGAGAGCAATAATTTTCTTGAAGTTAGAATCAGCGAACAACTCAGTTGCCATTTTCTCGATTGCCTCGGCGGTAGTGCGCTCACTAATACCGATGGCCATAGCTTCGCTATTCAACACCAGCTCGTCGCCGCCCTCCATCGAGAACTTCTCGTCGCGATTATACCAAACTGGAATATCGTGGCCAGCAAATCGCGGGTGATGGTCGATGATATAGCGCATGAACAGCGACTCGCGGCGGCGGGCTGGCCAGTGCATCTTGTTGATCGTCAAGCCGTTGCCAATAGTCGCGGCTGGATCGCGTGTAAAGTACAAATTCGGCATTGGATCTAGGTAAAATGGATAATGGTCTTGCTCGACCATATCGTGCAGCTGCTGGTGATGCTCTGGCGGTAGAGAAATCTCGTCTTTGCGCACACCGGCCATAATTTTGCGCACCATCTTGTTGGTCGGCATCGACAATAGGTAATCGCGCAGACTTTGAGTCACTCGACGCGAATCTTGTTTGGAAGCTGCTAGCATTTCGTCGACAAATTCTGCTTTCAGATTATCACTGTTTAACGCCTCTGTTACCAATTCGTCCAAATACAGCACTTCGACGCCATGGTCGCGCAGGACGTTAGCAAACTCATCGTGCTCTTGCTGTGCCACCTTCAGGTGCGGAATATCATCAAACAATAAGTCCTTGAGATAATCAGGGGTAAGATTCTCGAGCTCCTCGCCCGGCCGATGCAGCAGTACGGTCTTGAGTACGCCGATTTCAGAATTGATTTGCAATGGTTTTTGATTCACGCCCACCTCCGCTATGATCTAAATGATTCATTGTTTATTTACTTATATAGTTTTCATTATATAGATTTATGACGCTTATGCAAGCCTTTTCTCGGCTAAATCAAGTAGTCGGCATTGTCCAATACTGCTGGATGATAGACTGCACCTGCGTTGGCTGATTTAGATGACTATTTTTATGCAATATTAGATACTGCAGCAAATACTGGTAAAATAGTATCACACTCAGTACAACGATATATGGTAGTAACAATCTACGCGTTTCATCCTTAATGTTTTTGTTCTGACCACTATTTCTTAAATTTTTTATGTTCAACAGACGATAATTTTGGCTTTGTAATATAGATTATTTTAATATATTATCGCTATTTTTGCTATTTATCAGCATCAAAGAACTGGCGCGCTCGTTCAGTCTTCGGATGGTCCATTACTTGTTTAGGCGGACCGTCTTCAATGATGTCGCCTTTGTCAAGGAAAATCATCCGAGTGCCAACCTCACGAGCGAAACTCATTTCATGCGTGACGATCACCATGGTCATGCCCTGCTTAGCCAAATCGCGCATCACGTCGAGCACTTCTCCAATCATTTCCGGGTCAAGCGCGCTAGTCGGCTCATCAAACAGCATGACTTCTGGCTCCATAGCGAGCGCCCGAGCGATAGCCACTCGCTGCCGCTGGCCGCCCGACAGATGCTGCGGATATTCGTTGGCTTTGTTAGCTAAACCAACCTGTTCAAGCAGCTCTTTGGCTCGCCGATTCGCTTTACGATCCGATACTTTGCGTAGTTTCTTAGGCGCTAATTTGATATTATCTAGCACTGTCATATTAGGGAATAGATTAAATTGCTGAAACACCATACCGATACGCTGGCGGATTTTATTAATATTAACGTGCGGTTGAGTGATGTCAACGTCATCAACAAAAACCGATCCATAAGTGGGTTTTTCAAGTAAATTCAAACATCTTAGCAGCGTCGATTTACCGGAGCCACTCGACCCGACAATCACTAGTACTTCACCATCCTCGATCGTCAAGTCAATCCCGCGCAGCACGTGGTTGGATCCAAAATATTTGCGCAAGTTACGCGTCCTGATCATCAGCTTGCACTCCCTTCTCAAAACGCCGCATCACTTTCGTAAAGATAACCGTCAACGCTAAATACATCACCGCCGCCGCAAACAACGACTGGAATGCTGTCGCTGTCAACGAGCGGATATCGTCAGCGCCACGCATAATATCACCCAAGCCAATCCAGCCGACCACCGACGTTTCCTTAAGCATAGCAATACACTCGCTAATCAACGCTGGCAGCGAATTTTTCATCGCTTGCGGTAGAATAACGTAGCGCATCGCCTGCGGATAACTCAAACCAAGCGAGCGCGCTGCTTCTAGCTGTCCATTATCAATACTCTCGATGCCGCCGCGAATAATTTCCGCCACATAAGCACCGCTATTAATGCCAAAAGCAATTGCCGCCACGAAAATCTTCGGCATGAAACGGTACGATCCAAACACTACATAATACATAATAAGCAGCTGAACCAACAGTGGTGTACCGCGAATGATTTCAACGTACAAACGTCCAAGACCAGCTACCGGATTCCACCTAGCCAAACGCTTCAGCTGCGGAAAGCGCCCTAGCCAACTAAACGGACGGATTTTTGACACCCGCATCAACGCGATAATTATGCCGATAATTACGCCTAATGCCACCGATAATACCGTCAAAACCAATGTTACTTCTAGTCCGTGCCATAAATAAACCCAGCGCCCGTCACCAAAAATCACTTCGCTAAAATTCATGGCGTCTGCTCCTTCATCGTGCCAAAGTATTTCTGCAACAGCGCTTGGTAACGCCCGTCGGCTTTCATATTGGCAATCGTTTTGTTGGCATGCTCGGCCAGTTCGGTATTGCCCTTTTTGAAAGCGATCGCGTAACTTTCACTACTCAGCGGCGTGTTGATAATTTTGAGCGAAGGAAACCCAGAGACGTACTGCTTAGCCGGCGCATCGTCAATCACCGCTGCGTCAACTTTGCCAGCCGCTAATTCTTGCAAAGCATTCGGCGCTGCCGGGAATTGCACGACTTGCGCTCCCTTAATTTTAGAAGCTGCCTGGTCGCCCGTCGTACCGAGCTGCACAGCAATTTTTTTGTGTTCTAATTGATACTTATTGGCTATCTTGCTATTTTTGGGTATAATTATTCGCTGCGATGCCTGGTAGTACGGATCCGAAAACAGCGCGTTCTTCTCGCGCTCCGAGGTCACCGACATACCAGCCACCGCCATATCGATTTGCCCGCTCTCAAGCGCCGGCAACAAGCCATCAAACGACATATCTTCGATTTTTAGTTCCTTGCCCATGTCTTTGGCGATAGCTTGTGCCAATTCGACATCAAAGCCAACCACCTGGCCGCCGTCTTTATACTCAAAAGGTTTAAATGTCGCGTTTGTACCCATGACCAGCACGTTGGTGTCGTTGGAGATGCTACTGTCGCGCTGCAGTATATCATACAGCATCCAGCTAATCATCGCTAAAAAGGCCGCTACAAACAGGCAAGTCGCCATTTTTCGTAGTGCTTTTGCCCTTTTCATAACTTATAGTATACGCGCATCCAGGCAAAAGCGTAAGAGTTTTATCGAATTTTATAAGAAAAAGCGTCCCAGCCGCCAACTGGAACGCTTTTCGGTAGATTATCCTCGGGCCGATACAATCACACTACTCGGTTTGATTAGCCTCCGCCCGCGTCAGCTTGTCGACCATCGGCAGAATTAGATAGATACCGATAATCGCTGCCACCAGGCCAACACCAACTATCGCAAAATAAGTTGGCGTCAATGTCGGCTTGAGCGTCGTCGAGAACATACCTGTGAACACCGCCCCCGTCCAAACACCAATACTGCACGATAGAAGAGAAGTAATCAGCAGTGGCGCCACCGACTCAACCATCACCAAGCGTTTCAGTTGAATGAGACGCATACCGCCCAGCCGCAAAGTGTATAGCGAGCGACGACGCTCCATCAGCCCACCAATCGTCGAAACGATCAAGCTCGCCACCGCCACGAACAGCGTCACGCCGATACCAACATAAGCCAAATCAGCTAACTCGCGAATTGACGGATTGATATGCGGCTGTTTGGCCCATCTTCCGCTAATTACGAAGTTAAAATCGTACTTATTGGCATTGGTCGCTACCAATGTTCGCAATTTATCAATGTCGTTTTCGTGCTTGACCGTTACCAAATATTCTTTGCCGCCGTCAGTAGCGATTTGTTTATCAACCAGCTTAACGTTTTTAACAACCGGCTCTTCAAAGTTCAACAGCGCGAATTGATCTGGACTAGCATCACTCGGACAAACATGCTCAGTATATTTCGCCAAATCGCGGCAGCGAATAGCATCGCCTTTTTCTTGTGGATAAATCACTGCCAGCGAGCTAATATACGGCTGTTGAGCTAGCTTTTGCGCCATGTCATCAGGCAGCGAATGGCTAGATATCATTGCTGTTCCAGCCTTCAGCTGCGAATAGCCATTATCCTTAACTGTTTGAGCGTTCAAGCCCTCAATACCGCTGGTCGCCGTCAAGTAAAAACTGCCAGCAAACAGCGCCAACACCACGCCGCTAACACTGCGAAAAACTGTTTGCGAGTGCACCGCCGTACGCTTACCAGCAATCAGCGCCGAAGCATTATTCGACCAGCGCGCCAACAACAGCGCAATCTTATTAGTCAGCCAGCTACCTGCCAAAATCAGCCCGAACATAATCAGCAGCAGCGCCGACGTCATTAGTATTAACGGCAAAGCTGACTCCTTATTATCATTCAACCAGTCCATGCCCAGTTTGGAAGACATCCAGGCGAAAATCGCGATACCAATCGCTGGCACGAACACTCGCCACACCCGCAATTTTTTAACTTTTTCAGCCGACCGCGACACGCCCAGCGGCGAAATTTGCGCCCGCCGCATTCGCCGCCAATTGACAAACATCGTCAGTCCCAGCGTCAGAACGATAATTAATGTGTATTGCGTGATGCTCAGTTTCAAGTCGCTTGGCCACATACCTTCGCCGTTCATTTTGAAATTAAGCAGCGGCGCTTGCCATAGCCAAAATATCGTCAAGCCAATCAGCACACCGACCGTCGACGCCAAAAACGACTCCAGCATCAGCACTCGCGCTACCTGTTTTTTAGTAGCGCCAATCAGCCGCAGCGCCGCATAGCGTTTTTCGCGCTGAGCAGCACCTAATTGCGTCGCTACCGACACGAAAATTACCACTGGGAATAGCAAGATTGTCGCGCCGACACCCAGAATCATCACGGAAAAAGGATCAAAGGATACCGTCTTTTTACCTTCTTTGTCCGTCTTGTAAATATCCGCAAATGCTGATGGCTGCTGACGTGATTTTGCCAAAGTATCAGCTTGCGCCACCTCCTGGCTATCAATGCCGCGCACCATCATCAGCGTATCTGACGTCTCGACATACTCGTCAGGAATTAGGCCCAAATACTTAGTATTCTTGCCAAACCGCGCCAAAATATTATCCTCAGGATAATCAGCAACTAACTCTGCTAGCGCTCTCGACAGATAATATTCGCCCGGACGCGGCGTTTTCATCTTGGCAAACTGCGGCGACTTGTCCGTGCCGTACATCGAGTAAACACTGATCGATTGATCGCGCCACTTCGACGTATTGCCTGGCTGCCATGCCATAACCTTCAATGGATCAACGCCTTTGATTGGTTTTTGTGAATCCGTATTATTACTTGCATCAGCGGCGATACTGCCAATGACTACGCGGTTCGAGCGACCCAACAGTCCGTTAGTGCCAGCCACGAAATAGCACACCAGCATAATCCCTAGCGCTACTGCTGCCGCTGTTAAGCCTAAACGCACTACTGACTGGCGGCCAGATTTTTTGAGTAACATCCAGCTAACACTCATTTGGTAGCCCTCGCACTGGCTTTATTAAGATTTGGCTGGGTATTCTGCGCCATATTCACCGCTGCATCCGCGCCGGAAATTTGCCCATCGCGAACGATAATTTCCCGATCAGCATAGGCGGCAATCGTCGGCTCGTGGGTCACCATGATGACTGTCGTGCCATGCTCTTTGGCGGTTTTAATAAATAGCTCCATAACTCTCTCTGAATTCAGACTGTCCAGCGAACCAGTTGGCTCATCGGCAAACAACACTTTTGGCTCAATCACCATCGCTCGGGCAATCGCCACCCGCTGCATTTGTCCGCCCGACAACTCGCCAAGCATACTGTCAGCTTTATTGCCTAGTTCAACCTTATTCAGCCATGTTTTCGCCTGTTGATAAGCTTCTTTACGCTTAACACCGTTGAGTAGCAGCGGCAGCGCCACATTATCCAGCGCTGTCAACTCCGGCACCAACTGCCCAAATTGAAAGACAAAGCCAAAGCTGGTGCGCCGCAATATACTGCGCTGATCATCATTCAGTTTGTCAATCCGCCGTCCGTCGAAATCAATCTCGCCGCTATCAACGCTGGTAATCGCCGCCAAGCTATGCAGTAGCGTCGACTTACCAGAACCTGACGGACCCATAATCGCCAGGACTTCACCCGCCTCGACATCCAGGCTGACGCCGCGCAGCGCATGCGTTTGCCCGAACGACTTCTTAATATTTTTAGCGCTAATTATTGGTTTGCTCATGCAAAATTTCCTCCTTTAGCCGCGTTAAACGCGAAATAGTTAATTCAATCCAGCGCAAATCCGCCTCCAAATGATACAGTGCATGATCGATCAGCAGCATGTCCGACAAACTACTATCGCGCCGCTGCACCGTCAGCTCGCGCATTCGTTGGATGTGCGCCTGCCGTTGGTTATCCAGATACGGTGATGCATCGCCGTCTTTCAAAATCGCCAATACCGCCTTGATATACATCGTCGCTTGCAGCTGCGGCGACGGCGCCTCTGGTGATTCCAACCATGCTTGTAAATCCTGCTTACCCTCATCGGTAATTTCATACCGAACCCGATCCGGCCCGCCCGATTCGCTGGTATCGGCAATCTCTTTGACCTTGTTATCGCGTTTGAGCCGCGCCAAAGTTGAATATATCTGACCAGTTAAAATTGGCTTATCTTTGCCAAAATAGCCGTCATATTTTTTCTTCAACTCATAGCCGTAATTTGACTCTTCCGCTAAAAACCCTAACAGTGTATATTGAACGCTCATACTCTTACTATACACCCAGTGTTTAGTTATTGCAAGAGTTTTATACACTCGGTGTATAGTTTATATCTACTCTACATGCAAATTACTTAAATCGTATGTCCGTGTAATTGATTATCTTATTAATCAAATCAAACGATAATGTCCGCGCGAGACAAAATCAATGTAGCCTTTATCACGTAACATTTGCAGCTGTTGTCTAATTTTATCTTTAATATGGTTATTCTCTGGATGGGCAGCCGCCAGTTCACTCTCAAAAACATATATATCGTCAAGTGTAAAATCAGCCCGATCAACCCTTTCAATACACCGCATAACATCAAGCATCCAGCCCCGCACTGACATTTTATTTTCCTCGCGCAAAAATAACGTTTTCCGCCATTTCGTCAAGACTGTACTCCGCGGGATCACCACCCCATCACGAACCAAGTATATTTTGCCAGAATCAGGAATATTGCTAAGCAGAATGTTACAGCCAACCCAGCCAGCTCGGCGAGCTGTATCGGCCAAGGGTTTCCGTCGCTCAATAATGCTCGGAGTAAAAAATTGCTTCGGGATAACCACAAAATTACAGACGGAATAGCCCGACGTATAACCCAGCAAAAAGAAATTAGGATTATTGTCCGATTGCAAACGCTTAATCATTGTTTCGTATGCCCCATCAACAATTTTCTTGTCAATTTTACCGTTCTTACTTTTCAACTCGAAATCTTCTTGGCAATTTTGGCAATAGAAATCTGCTACCGGACGATTGTTTTCATAATTTACGAGATGATCTTGGCCGCAATTCGGACAAAAAATCATTCGCTCAACCCAATCCTCGGTCAAAACACGCACCTTTTGCGAGGCGCTAGCATATCTGACGGCTAAGGAGGTATCAAAAGTTAACAACATAATTTACATAAAGAATACCACCTCCTGCCCCAAGAACAAAGAACCAAGGATAGTCCAATTCTCCAAATTTTAGCGTATAATAAGGATCATATGGAGCGTATCCGACAGCAAAAAGAAACTGTCAAAACTGCCGCTGCTGGTATTGGCGCGCTATTGAAATTGCCGCGCTACGGCGTGCTGGCGGCGGGTTTTTCTTTGTTATTCGCCATTGTTATCTTCTTTGCGATTAACGGCAACTTTTATGGACCGTTGTTTTTGTCGCGGTTGCCAATTGCCGATAAACTCGCTGTTGCTGGTAACATGCTCGCCGAGCTATTCAAGCAAGGTTTCACCACGCCAAACGGCGCGCTGCTGCTAATCGTCTCTATTCTGCAAGGCTTATCACTTTCAGTTGTAATATTTACAGCACGACGCAATAAGCGCAACGAACAAGACGTAGCCCGCCAACTCAGTGTCAGCGGTATTACCTCGATCGCTGCCGCTATCGGCCTCGGCTGCGTGCCGTGCGGCACCTCGTTAATCTTGCCGATCGTTACTCTGTTTTTCTCGGGCGCAGCGGCTGCTACCGCCGCCAATGTCGCCGGCACTATCGTACTAATCTTAGCACTTGTACTTAGCCTGGCATCGCTCTACAAATCTGGACAAATCGCATTCGTTTATGCACAATTAGCCAAACAGGAGGAAAAATCATGAGTCATCAACAAGAACGCGGCATTGCCCCAATCTGGATTGTTTTATCAATCATCGTCGTCGGTATAGTCGCTTTATTTATCTACGGTATTGTCAATCGACCGCCGAATCAGCACATCGGAAACAACAAGCCGTGGAACGAACACATGTCGCAAGGCTCGGCAGATGCGAAAAATGTGTTTATCGATTATACCGATTACTTCTGCTCGTTCTGCGCCCAAGTCGAAGACGCTACCAGCACCGACTCTTTCAAAAACGACTATATCAAATCCGGCAAATTACGCTACGAACACCGAATCGTCACTTTGCTAAAAGATAAAGTACCAAACACCGAGCAAGGCGCTAAAGCCGCCTTCTGCGCTGCCGACCAAGATAAATATTGGCAATACACTCATGACATCGTGCCGCGCATCAAAACGGACTACTTCGACAAAGGCATCGGTGTCAAAAACGTCGCTGTGCCAAAGGAAATCCCGCTGCTGCCGCTCAGCTACTTTGAAACATCCGCCAAGAATGTCGGCCTGGACACCGCCAAGTTCGCCGACTGCATGAAAGGCGACTCCCACCAGCAAGAAATCAACGGCAACACGCAAAAAGCCTTATCGCTCGGCGTCAACGGTTTGCCGTACATGATCATCAACGACTACCAAACCAGCGGCTTTGCCGGCGGCGAGGACGGATTGAAGGCTATTCTGAAGGCTGGCGGCGTTGAATAAGACGCGCAGTAAAACAGTAAGCAACAAGCTCGCTCGCCGCTGCCAATAAGATTGTCTAGAATTAAGAAAGCTATTTTTTCAACTGCCGCATAAACCCGCGCAGCTGCGACGATGTCCGTTCAATCCTTTCGCTTGTCCAGTATTTATCCGGCGTGATGTTATCGTCGCCAGTTGATTCCTCTTTGTAACGGCCGATAATCTTGCCGTTCTTGACAATCGATACGTCTGGTACAAATATTCGCGGCTTGCCGTTATCGTCTTTATCCAAATACGGCTCTAGTTTCTTGACCAATTTTTGGTAAACTTCGTTGTTGCTAGCGCGAGCATCGCGAATATTCAAATAGTATATTTTATCAACACCTTCAGCCCGAGCTGCCCGGTCAACGTGTTCGCTCAAATGCTGGCACCACGGACACTGTGGAAAGCCCAAAAAAACCACGCCACTGCCGTTATCAAAGATATCGAGGACTTCTTTATCGCTGGCATAAACGAAGCGATTATTCGCCGCCACTCGCGGATATTCTGACTTGAATTTGGCGGCGTCGGACACGTTGGTAGACGGAGTTTTCGGCTGCTCGGCAGAATGCTGGCTATTATACCACAGCCCAGCCGCAGCGCCGCACAAGATGATTATGACGGAAATAATCGCAATAAGTTTTTTATTCATGCCAACCCTCTTTTTCATAACGTCGTATCCTTCTTATAATTTTTCTTAGCTTCCAGCCAGCGGCGATTTTGCTCGGCTTTGTCTTCGATCTCAAAAATCTCGACTGGATATTTTTCAGCCTGCTTGGCAATTTTTGCAGCAACTGCTTCGGGGATATCGATATCAAAGCGCGCAGCAAATTGGATAGCATAAATAATGATATCGGCCAGTTCGCTTGCCATATCATCTTTGGTGCCGATATGCTTATTGCCCCACTGAAAATATTCTAATAACTCATTAGCTTCCAGAGACAACGATATCGCCAAACCGCGCGAATCATTCGTCTTATCCCACTTCCGCGCGCGAATATGATCCATCACTAGCTCTTGCGCTTCTTCAAATGTCATAATCCCCCTTCTGGCATAGCTTTCATACTATAGCTAACGCTAATTTCATTATACTACAGCGCTCTTAACGACGGAGGTGGACGTATTTAACAATAGATAATTAATTTATCTTTCGAATTAAACGCCGTAAAAACATATAATGACACATTTTTGCCTAAAATTCATTGACATTTTATTCTATTAGTGATATATATATATTAGCTTTTGCTCAAAGTTTCGGATAAAGGGCAGAAGTCGCCCTTTAGCTTTGAGCAAGCTCACCCCAGAAAGGGGAGGACAATGTACAGAGAGTCTTCTAGAATTGCAGCGACCGCAATTGCGGTCGCTGTCTGGACGATCAACACGACCGCCTCGGCGGTCGCCATCGTACTCCTCGCCGCGGTCCTCCGCAGCGCGGGTGCCGAATGGGTGCCCGGGATCGGTTTCTGGCAGGCTGTCGTCCTGAGGATGCTTTTCAAGGCTCTTTCGGGCGATATGTTGAAGGTTTCGCCCAGGGACTGAGGGCTCCGCCCGCCGAAAATAGCTCGCCGAATGCGTTCAATCTGATTGAGACAATTATTTGTTTCTCGGATTGAAAGATCCGCATTCAGCTTGAGCTCGTTCGGCGGGCTATTTTCATTGATATTATATTATTCCCACCTAAACAGCTTAATCGCCACGATATAAATAACGACAACCCAAGCAGCGACAGCGCCGATTTGCGGCAGAATTTCGATGAGGCTAGCTTGCTCGGTCATAATCAAGCGGAAACCATCCACAACCGGCGTCATTGGGATAAATTGCGTTACACTGCGCAACCATTCTGGAAAGAGGAATGCCGGAAAGAATGCTCCAGACAGAAACATCATTGGGAAAGAAATCAAATTAGACAGCGGAGCTGATTGATTTTCATTCTTCGCCCAACCGCCGATTAATAATCCTAAGCCCACCATCATCATCGCCGAAACCACCGACATCAATGAGAACAGTAGCCAATCGCCGCGCATATTGAAATGGAACAGCAGCATACCGACAACAACCATCATCGTCAGGCTGAGTAGCGAGATTATAATATAGTGAATGGCCATAGAAATAATCAGCTGCCCCGAGGTGAACGGCGCTGCACGCAGCCGTCGGTAGGAACCGCGCTGTTTTTCAGCCGGCATTTGGTTCGCCAAACCGAAGATGCCCATGCTCATCAAACTAAACGCCAGCAGCCCGGTAAAGGTATAATCAAACGACTTCAGCTGCTCGTCGCCAACAGCTTTGCCAGCGGCTTTCAGCGGCGCTTCTGGCTGGCCCATGTGCATATTAATTTTATTGGCAATCTGGTTCATCACCGCGGTGAGAGCGCTACCAGTTTGCTCGGAGCCTTTGGCGTACAAGACATTGATAGTGCCAGTCGGCCGAGCCTGCTCGCCCTCGCCCTTAACCTCGCCAAAATCGCTCGGCAGTTCAATGATGCCGTTCAGCTCCGAACGCTTCAACTTCTCGCGAGCCTCGTCCATATCCTTAACGTCTTTAATTTTAAGAATCGAGTCTTTGGCGTTATCTTTAGCGCCTTTAACGAAGCTTTTGGCAAATTCCGTCTGCGAATTATTGATAATCGCGATGTCAAAGCTGGTCGATTGATTATTAAAAATCGAACCGAACACCAACAAAAATATGAGCGGAAACAGGAAGGTAAAGAACAGCGACATTTTATCGCGGATGAAGCGTTTTTGTTGGGCGCGCACTTGCCCGAATACACCAGTCCAATATTTTTTCATACTAATCCCGAATCGCCTTTCCTGTTAAGTCAATAAATACATCCTCCAAATTGGCCTGCTCGACAACTTGCTTTTTCTTGAAGCCGCGCGCCAGTAGTTGCTTGATCAGATTATGCGGCGTATCAATGGTGATGATTTTACCGTTGTCCATAATCGCCAAGCGGTCACACAGCAATTCGGCCTCATCCATGTAATGCGTGGTTAGCACGATAGTAATACCTTCATCGCGAATCTCTTTGATCAAATCCCAGAGATTGCGGCGAGCCTGCGGATCAAGGCCGGTGGTTGGCTCGTCAAGGAACAACACCGTCGGGTTATTGACCAACGTCGAAGCAATGGCGAAGCGCTGCTTTTGCCCGCCCGAGAGCTGTTCAACGTAGCTTTTGGCTTTGTCGGTCAATTGCACCTTGGCCAGCAGCGCGTCGGCATCGACCGTCTGTCCGTACAAGCTGGCAAACATTTTCAATTGTTCGCGCAAGGTTAGCTTGTCATAAAACGTCGTCGATTGCAGCTGGATGCCAATGATGTTTTTAATGTGCTTCGGCTGCTTGGCAACATCAATTCCGTCGATAGTCGCCGTACCGCCGTCAATCGGCCTCAGCGCCTCCAGCATCTCCAACGTCGTCGTCTTGCCAGCACCATTCGGCCCGAGGATGCCAAAGATCTCGCCTTTCTTAACCTCAAACGACACGCTATCGACGACATTTTTGCCATCGTACGTCTTGACGAGTTGGTCAACTATTATGATTGGTTTGGGTTGAGCCATATAAATTCCTTTCTACTCCCTAACAGAGAAAAACCGCGTACGGTGATCGTTCGCTTTTGGGATTATTATAGCACAAGAAACCCTATTTCATCGGTGCGGTTTTGAATAACGCCCATGCTGCTAGCATAGAGTAATTAACAATCTGACCGTTAGAAATCATCTGCTCAAGTTTGTTAATTTCTAACCAACTACTGGAAATAAACTCTGTTTCATCCGGTTGGAGCGAATAATTATCTCGAAAAGCGCCGCGCGCACAGACAACGTACAGCTTGGCACTAGTACGGCGATTGTCGGCATAAAACCAGCCAATTTGCTGAAAATCTTCCGCCAAAATATTAGATTCTTCCGCCAATTCGCGCTGGGCAGCTTGCTCGGGAGTCTCGCCTTCTTCAATTTTACCGCCGGGAAATTGATATAATATATCATCAACCGGATACGAATATTCCCGCTGAATAAGCACTTTGCCGCCGTTTTGGCAAATAATAATCACGCCGCCTTTACCCTGGTATACTTGCCGCAAATATAACGACCTTTTACCATCTGGCAATTCTATCTCGTCTTCCGCTAATATCATCCGCGAATGCGTAAAAATTATTTGCGACGACAAACGGCGCCATTTCTGCGGTTTGCGGTGTCTATTCATCTTTATGAAATTCTGTTAAATGATTTGACTTGATATTTGAAAGGTATGTTTCACATCTTATCTATTGCTTAAACATAACATTTACCTCAATTATATTTTAACAGTCAAACAACTTTCGCGATATAATTATTACATGAAGCACCAGCAGGCGGCGGCACCCAAATTTTTCTCAAAGAAACGCTGTATTATCTTAAGTATAATTGCGCTGTTGCTTATCGTACCAATCACAGTCATTATTCAGCCGAAAATTGCCGATAAGCTGTCGTCTCTCATTAATTCCACGCGCCTCGATAGGTCGCCTGGCGAAGCGGCTTTTCCAGATATTGATACGGCAAATTTAAGCCCAACTCGCCAAAAAATTATCAGCCTAGCAAAGACTGAATTCAAGGCGCAACCCGCTGGCACTAAGTTCAGCCAGGGCGCGGAGGAGCCGTGGTGTGCCAATTTCGTGAGCTATATTATGAAACAGGCGGGCGCGCCGCTGAAAAATCCGCATACTGGCGGCTGGCGTATCCCGGGGACGTTTACCTTGCGTGAATACTACGAGGCGAATGGTCGGTTCAAGCCTGCTAATTCCGGCTACCAACCGCTTCCTGGCGACGTAGCAATTTACCGCAATTCGCCAGTGTTCGGTGACCACACTAACGTCGTTCTGAGAAATGATAATGATGTACTGACCACTGTCGGCGGCAACGAGGCAAACCGCATTCGCGTGTTCGTCAATCATGACAAACGGTATGACGGACTGCTGGGATACGGCGTACCAACAGATAACTAACTTTTCCAGTCAGCGCTGCTTTCTTAAACTAAAACGTAGTCAGCTTATCGTTTCCGCAAAAAGAATCCGCCCAGCGCGCAAGCCGCCACGATACTAACCACAGTGATTTTCCAAAACATCAGCGGATCATTATCACCAGGCACCGGCACGTTCATGCCGAACAACCCGGCAATCATCGTCGGGATAGTCAGCGCCACAGTGATTACCGTCAGCAGGCGAATTGTCTCGTTCAGGCGGGTATCCATCACCGCCCGGTAGCTATCGCGCACATTAGTAATGGTTCGTAGCAAGCTCTTACAGCGGGCAATTACCTGCTCCAAATCGATCGACAAATCCTCGACATCCTCTTTATCATCCGCCCGCAAGCGCAGACCGCTGGTCGCCAGCAATTTCTCGACCGCCCAGTTCATCGGGATGAGCGCGTCCAAGTAATCGTTCAGCTTGCGCTCATATTCCGCCAGCGTAGCAATATCTTTGACCCGCAGCGTATGAATATTATCGGTAGCCGCTCGCATCTGGCGATTAATCGCCGCCACTCGCCGCTGATATTGCCTGGATATAGCGTCAATCATATCAACCAACAACTCAACTGGTCGGTCGGTACGCGAACGTGCTTGGTCGATAAACGGCTGCCACAACCTACCCAAGCTATCGCGCGACAAGGTTACGGCATAGTCCTTGTTCAAGCAAAACAAAATCGGCGTAGTAAAATCATTAAAGTCATCGTCGGTATCTGGCAACCGGGCGATTAGATACGTCCAATCGTCGTCAATCTCCAGGCGCGGCACCTCATGCGGATCAAGCGCGTCGCTCAACAAATCATTATCAAGCCCCAGCGACAACAGCTCGGCCAGCTCATCCTCGTTCGGACGTTCGCAGCGCACCCACGAACCCGCCCGCAGGCGTTCCAGCGGCTTGATTTGCTGATTCTTGGTACTTGAATGAAGATATTGCAGCATTCCCTTTTTATACTATAATTTACTGACATTTTCAATGATTTTGGCGTCCTGCGGGTAGAAAATCTACTATAGCACTTTTATGAAAGTCCTATAGCAAATTGCGAACTACCCAACCTTTCTCAAAAGTACCGTGTTGGTTTTCTAAAAGTAAGCTGTTGGTTTTGAAAAAGTCCCACGTTGGTTTTGAAAAAGTACCGTGTTGGTTTTAGCAGCAGCCCAGCACCCCTAATACATTACAAATGTTATACTATATTTATGCCTGCCAAAAAATCACCAAAGAAGCCGCCAGCAAAAACACCAGCGGACAAAGCCGATAAGCCTAAATCAGCTGGCAATAAAGCAGCCAAACCTAAACATACCCGCCGCATAGCAAAAACAAAAACCAAACCCGCCAAATGGCGAAATGCGCTGATAGCGATATTGTTATTGACGGCAATGGCAGCGGTTTTATCGGGGCTAGTTTACGCATATTTTAACCAGCTGTCGCCGCGCCGCCCGACTGCTTTGTCTGACGAGCAATATTATTTCACTGATTCGCGATACTCCGGCATTCGTTCTAAATTCGTAACGCGCCAAACTAACCGCGAGAAAGTTTCGATTGAATATCCGCTGACGAAAAACAATAAGATTAACAAGACCGTCGCCCAGGCAATTGACCGCGCTGACAGCGATTTCCGCTATGCCGCCACCAATATTCTGACGTTCGACCAGCCGCTGACTGAAACGATTAGCTACCAAGTGACGCATAATAATTCGGTAGCTTTATCAATCATTGTCAATATCAAGCAAGATATGCACGGTGCACATCCGGTGTCGCTAACGCACTTTTGGACATTTGATAAAAAATCTGGCGAGGTGATTAGCCTGAGCGATTTGACCGAGCAATCAGAGAAAGCGGCTGAGGAAATCGTGGCGGCTGCCCGAAATAATATCAATGAGACCATCAAGCAGCGCCAGCAGGCAGAGCTGGATCTTAATGAAACGATTACCCAGGAAACCCTATCGAATTTCGTTATTACCGATGGCGGCAATAGTCTAGCTTGGCCGATTGGGCAGGCGTCGCTCTTGCCGTCAGCCTACGGCGAAATGACGATCAAAATGCCGATCGCTGCCGTTGCCAAATATCTGCAAAATCCGACAGCCCGGAGACTAGCTAATATCCCCAAGCTGCCCGAGCCAAAACCAAAGCCAGCGCCCGCCGCGCCGCCAGCCGCGAATTCTAGGGGTAAAGTGATTGTCTTAACATTCGACGACGGGCCGGGACCGTACACTGCGCAGCTGCTGGATATTTTGGACCAGCATGGCGCTAAGGCCACATTTTTCCTGATTGGCAGCAAAGTATCCGCGCAAGCCGACCTGCTGCGGCGTATGCACTCGCGCGGTCATCAACTGGGTAATCACTCGTGGTCGCACCCAGAACTGCCTAAATTGCCAGTTGGCCAAATTGCTGGCGAAATTGACCGTACCAATGACGCCATCAGGCAAGCCACCGGCGTTACGCCAACCATCTTGCGCCCACCTTATGGCGCGGTCAACGGCGTTGTCTTGGAGCAACTTCGCCTTCGCGGTATGTCATCAATCTTGTGGTCGGTCGATACCCGCGATTGGGCCGACCGTAATAGCGAAATCGTCTGCTCGCGCGCCGTCGCTGGCGCCCACCCCGGAGCCATCATCTTGATGCACGACATTCACCAAACGTCAGTCGGTGCCGTGCCGTGTATCCTTAGCGCGCTGAAGCAGCAGGGCTATTCGTTTGTGACGGTGCAAGGATTGATCGGCAATATGGCGGCGGGAGCTGGGTATCCGTAGAACCCGAGCGTTAAACATCTGCAACGATGCCAGTAAATTGCGGCAGCTATTCTATCTTGTCTATCTCAAACACTTTGTATTTTGAAGTTGCGCCGCGCACTAATTTTACCTTTGACGGCGCCACGCCAAAATGTTTCGCCAGTAACTTCGCTGCTGCTGCGTTCGCTCGCCCTTCAATGGCCGGCGCCTTGGTGTAAATCGTCAACGAACCATCATCATTCGGGACGACTTCTTCGCGGTGGCGGGAATTGGGCTTGAGATAGACGGAGGTTTTCATGATTAATATCCCATAGGAATTATTATTACCTTTCCTTTAGACCTATTATACCCCCTTAAGCCGAGCCTTACGTATTGCAATAGGCAACGTAAAGTTGCTCGCCAAGACACTAAAATTACGCTATGCTGTTAGAAAATAAATGAAAGGGCGCCAAATGATTTTTGCCAAAAAGCTTAAACAATTACGTCAACAAACTGGTTGGTCGCAAGAGCAACTAGCCGATCGACTCAACGTTACGCGACAAGCAGTTGCTAAGTGGGAACGAGGTGCGGGCTTTCCGGACATAGACAACGTGCAAGCACTAGCAAAATTATTCAACACTAGTGTAGACGAGCTGCTCGACTACACACGAGCAGGACTGGCTTCGGCTATGCGCGAACCTATTGATCTTGACGCCTACCCGACAGATACGAAAGGATATTCAGCATCCGATCTGGCAGTTGCAGACAAATTTGCCGACGCCGATCAAATTGAATCGCTAAATCGCCACCGACGACTAACGTGGTGGCAAAAAATCATCGACTTTTTCGTAGGAGCTGGAACGCTTGATGTGGCTTTTTCCGGCGAAGCCATTGGACAACTTAAAGGCGATAGACGCTATTATCTGGTTGAAAAATCCGGTCGCTCATGGATCGTCGAAGTTACAAAAACATACATTGAACGACGAGAATTAGCCGAGACATTCCCTCGCAAAGAATTGGCGGTTGGTGATTATATGTATCGGCGAAGCGGGTTTATTATAAAACCATAAATTAATCTAGCAAGCTCGCCCCACCACCAGCTTCATATACGGCGCGCTTCTGACTCCATTCGTTACCATAACGCTTGGCTTGCTCTAGCACCATGTCAGTTGCCAACACCTACTGATCTGGCGGGTAGCCGTATTTTGCCAACGTCTTTTTGACGTTAACTTTCAACAGTATCAACTCCTGTTTATAAATTACTAGAAACATTGACAACAAAAAAGAACAAAAGTACATACGCACCAGCAAATGCTATATAGAGCAGCCATGGGCCATGTTTAAAAATTAGGCTCCATAGTCTAGATTTCTTTTGGTTTCTTGCTTTTTCAGCATCTATCCTATTGGCTGCTTTCTCTAATTCTGTATGGACATTTGAGGTATCTTTTCTTGTATTAGCTTCGGGGTTATGGTCCTGAAGAACATCCTTTTCAAGTGTACGCATGTCACGTAGGCTATCCAATCTCAGCTGATTAGTTTGATAATAACCATAGAGCCTCGTAGCTTGACGCAAAAACAACGATATGACAATACAGACAACAAAAAGCATCATTGCAGCGATAAAACTACAATCAATATGTACTTTGCCATTCTTTAATCCAATAAGAACACCAAGGAAAGTGAACATCACTGAAGCCGTGCCGCCAGAGTATCTTGCAATCTGATCGAATATATCTATTCTTCCTTCTCGTATATCTTGACTTGATTCATTGAGCACATTCGTGCTATCAGCAGCCCTTTTTCGAGCTTCTTGTAGTTGCTGATCCTGCTCAGGAGTTAGCCGTATACTATCCATTTCTTAACCTCGTTACTGTGTTTTTCCAATCTCTCACTGGTGCCACATATCGTACTCCTAATGTAGCAAAGTGAGCCTGGGCCGCAGTAATTTTACCTCGTTCATTAGCGCTCAAGTGATTATCGTTAATATCATCCGAGCCTTTCGTCTCCGCCACAAAGTAAATCCGTCTATCGCCATCAAACGCCACCGCCCAATCTGGATTATATTTGCCAACCGGGGTATCAATTTTGAACCAACCTGGTAGCTTGATGTAGAATTTCACGTCGGCATTATCCTCCAGCGATTGCATGAATTCACGCTCAACCTCCGAATCGACTGCCACATAATCGTAGATAGTTTTGGCTTGATCAGTCACTGCAACTGCACCACTCTTTATCACCGCATCATACAGGTATGCCTGTAATTCACTATTCTCAAACAATGTCATGCCATAATACTCACCCGTTCTGTGATATTTAACACCGTCAACTGCCAAGCGCTGCTTCACCCGATTAATCGCCCGAACCGCCTCGTCAATAACCTGCTGTGGGTTGATAGATATCTGCTCAAACATCCCCGCCTGATCAAGCACCTCAAATATCACCCGGCGGGTCATTTGTGTCCGACGTTGAATATCCGCTAACAAATTCGGTATCTTTACCTCAGTTTGGTGTGCCGCATACGTATTAAAACCAGTCTCGCGCACCATAAAACCACTATCATTATTCATAGAATCAATCAGTGTTTTAATATCAGCGATATGCGGTTTGCTAATAGCGACCTGCGCTAATTCATTAGCCGCCTCCGTTACTAACTTCTCTGTATCAATTGCCACCCGATAAGTCGTCTTATGCTTAATTTTATCCCATAATTCCTTAAAGGCCGGATCAAGCGCCCGTGATTTCTGAAACCTGACGACTCGTCGATTGTCACGATTCTTGATTCGTCCGCCGAAATGAATGCCGGTCTCTTCCTCAATCTCTGTCTGAAGCTTACGGCTAAACTCTGCGTAACTCTCATTAGCCACTACTGTTAGTACGTTGATGCTATCATCATGCACTCGTTGTCCATCAATATCAACCGGCAGGCGCAACCCTCGCCCGATCTCTTGGCGCTTTTTCATCTGACTCGACGTCTCATTAAGCGTGCAGATCTGAAATACATTAGGATTATCCCAGCCCTCACGCAGTGCCGAGTGGCTAAAGATAAACCGTAGCGGCTCGCCGGTATCCAGTAGTCTTTCCTTGTCCTTCATGATCAAGTTATACGCCGTATCGTCATCCTTAGTACGGCCGCCCTCGCCCTTGGTGTCACGAGAGTCTTTCCACTGACCACTCTTGTCCGCCGCAAAGTAGCCATCGTGCACCTCACTCGCCGACAAACCGTCCATCACGCCGGCATATTTTGGTTTAGACGCTACCTTGGCGTAGGCTTCCTCAAACCACTTGGCAAATTTGCCTTTCCGGGCGCCATTCGCCGTATACTCACGATAATTTGCCACTTTATCGATAAAGAATAGGCTCAGCACTTTGACGCTGCACCCCAGTCGGCGCTGTTTATCAAAGTGATCGTCAATCGTCAGTTCAATCTGTCGCTTGATGATGTCATCATGCAGACTTTCATCACGCTGACCAACGTACACTACTTTACCATTACTAAACTCGACGCAATCATCGCCGTGATTGATCGACTCGACATAGTAGCCGGCATAGACCGAACGCCCTGTCTTCACCTCCAGGTCATCACCCGGAAAAGCCTTGATGATCTTGCGTTGCAAGCCATACTCATCACTCGCATCCACCTCTATCTTGGCGAATGAGCGAGTCTTCGACTGGCGCTCCAACGACAACACATTGATATATGCATCATTATAATTATCCTCACTCTGGACACTATGCACCTCGATCTTCTTGACCAAGCCTTTATCATAGGCATCGACCGGAGTCAGCCGGTAAAGCAAATTGTATAAGTGCTTGTGCGTGGCACTATAGCGCAGCGTACACAGCGGATTGAGACTGGCAATAGCATTCCGCCGTATGTCGGTCTCCATATTTTGCGGCTCGTCGAGAATAACTACCGGGTGAGTAGCCTTGATAAAATCGAGCGGCCGACCATAGTCACTCTGCCGATTCATCACATTCTGCGCCTTAGCAAAGCTATCAATGGTAATCACCATGATCTGCAAGGTATCGTTCGTGGCAAACTCACGAGCCTGACCTGTTTTCTTGCTGTCCCAGACGTAGTAATCCATCTCCGGCTTACTATAAAGATCGGCGAAGTGCTCCCTGGTGATCGCCAAATTCTTCAGTACACCTTCACGAATCGCCACGCTCGGCACCACGATAATAAACTTCTTCCAGCCGTAGCACTGATGCAGTTCATGAATCGTCCGCAAGTACACATACGTTTTTCCGGTACCGGTCTCCATCTCGATGGAGAAGTTCATGCCATAAGGTAAACTCTCTAACACTCCAGGTCTGCTAATCAGACTATTTTCATCCGTCGAGACATCATTTCGCTTCTGAACTGTACACATATTTTTAGTAATCTGCGCCATATCCAGCATCAAGCTATTTCCTCTAGCGATTGTCGCTTCCAAGCTTAACTGCCCACCCTGATCCATATAGCGAGTCGCATCGTCACTGTCCGCTGGCTGCCCATCAAATATATCCACCACTGCATCGATGGCGTCGAGTTGGTATTGCTGGTTGGATTCGAATTGGAGCTTCATAACACTGCCCCGAATTCTAAGTTTTCTTTAACAAAAAACTCTTCCATCTTTACGTATCTGTTTAATAGTAATAAATCACTCGTATCATCAGATAGCTGATTCATTATTAACCTCTTTCTGATAGGGTTCTAGCCCATAATTCCAAAAATCATTATAGAAACGGCCATTACGAGCAATCCTAGGTGGAACATCGTTATTGTAATATAGATACACAAGACCGGAAGATATAAAGCTTGAACCAGGATCGCCTAGGCCAGTTTCCTTGTCTATGTCTACAACACTCAGTTGTTCAACAGCGTCACATATTTGAATAAACCTGTCCCAAGTGATCTTTTCTTCCAAAAGCGCTCTATATAGATGGGCTTGGATTTTAACATGCGCTACGGACCTCATACGATCAATGCGAAATAATACCTCCTCTAGTATTTTTTCATCACCATATTTTTTCTTTAATCTTTCATAACACTCCTTATCTAGGTGTCCCTTTTGCAGTGTTTCTATAAATTTCACAATTTTCTTCACCGTAGAAGCTTCGCGTATGGATCCGTAAAACCGAGCTATCGCAGTTATATTTTTAACAACAGGTATATTAGTTAGTACATCTAACTGCTGATCTGTTAGCCTATCACCAGAGATACTCTTTGAAAAAATATCTATTGCAGCTTCTAAATTATCTTCTATAGTACCCTTCATGAATTATCCCCTTCTTCTTAGCTCTTTTGTTGCCTTATCAAAATCACTCTCCAGTTGGCGCATTTCCTCATCACGGTATTTCTTAAACTCACGCTTCGCCTTGGTCATCGCTTGTTCGTGTTTAATTTTGCCAGCTCCGACAAGCACTGATGAATCGCTAATCTTCAGAAATTCATCTAGCTTGTCTATCCACTGCTGCATTGTCATCGCTTTCTGCCTGGTTGCTTGCAACTCAGCAAAATCAAGGTACTGCGAGACAATCAGATTCAGAATATTCAACTCTTCCTCGCTTAGATAGTTCTTAGCGACTTTAACGTCGTCCGAAGTAATATAATTACCTTTGAAATTCGTCAGTCCCATATTGGGCTTCTTAGCATCCGCTCTCTCATAAACCAGCTCAGCCGCAGTCTTGCCGTGCGCTGCAACATGCATTTTATTCTGCACCATCGCAAAAAATTGTCTGGTCAGCTTGGCGTCCTCTTTATAATCAATACTCGTCGCATAAATATCCGTCACCTGCTGATATAGATTACGCTCGCTACTACGGATATCGCGAATGCGCTGGAGAAGTTCCCTGAAATAACGCCCACCACCTTGCTTTAGCCTTTCGTCATCCATTGTAAAGCCTTTGATAATGTACTCACGCAGCCGCTTAGTCGCCCACTGACGAAACTGCGTACCACGCAATGACTTGACACGATAGCCAACGGAGATAATGACGTCAAGATTGTAATAATTCGTCGGCTTTGTAGAAAATTCGGAATTTCCGAATTTTCTCATCGTCGCCTCTTCTGATAGCTCTTTTTCTGTATAAATATTCTTGATGTGCTCGTTAATTGTCGGCTTTGACTTACTAAACAACTCCGCCATTTGCTCCTGTGTCAGCCAAACTGTTTCGTCTTGAATTTGGACATTGATGGAGACATTATTGTCGGAGGTTTTGTAAAGCAAGAATTCGCTATTCGTCATTACGCATCCCCTCCAAGATAGTTCATCATATCTGTTTGATCAGGATTATGGTCAGGATTGTTGCTATACCATTCTACTTTCATCTTATCTAAACGATTTTCGTTATCACGTGTGGCTAGCCCCTTGACGGTAACATTCTTCCTATTTTCAGGCTTCAGTAAATCATATGTTGGCGAAATTAATTCAGCTGGCATTTCACATAGCACTTTCTGTTTGCCATACATACCAACATCTTCTCTAACCTGTAACGCAAACTGATACTTTTGTGCCAATCCATAAGAATCAATAAACCTACCTACAATCCTCACTTCTTCAGCTTTCCTCTCATCAAACGGCTCAAGCAATCTATCGGCCAGTTTGTCTTTCGGGTTATCTTCAATAAATGACTCTCTATTAGTTAGTTTTATCGTTGCTAAACTGCATCTGTCTGAACCTTGTATTTTATACCCCACCTCCGCTTCTGTTATCTTGTTAGCTTCCAAAACATAAAGGTCGTTTAACGATTTATTGCTTTTACGATAAAAATCTGTTGACCTTTTTTCCATACTACCAATTTTATTTTTACCGCTAAAAACATCGACCATGACTTTATTATTTTCTATGTAGGGAGCTGATTCTGTTAAAGTTTTACCCTTACTAGCAATTTTTAAAGCAACCTGTTTACCAAACTCTTTGCCAATTTCTTGCAAAAAATCTTTGACACCAGGAGCGTTCGCAAGCTTGCTGGTGGCAAATATCGTCATAGGTAGCCAGCCAGCTTTCAGTGCTTCAACTATAAAGTGAAAATCTGTACAACCTTTCTCTACAGATTTAAGTTTTATGCTGAAATTATTATCTGGTGCAAACTCTTTTTCGTATTGCTTCTTCCACTTATCAAGCGCAGCAAACACTCTACTTGCCTGACCTATATCCATTTCACCAGCATCAACACTTGGACCACGAAAGGTCATATACAAATAGCTGCCATCAATAGTGTTAGCCCGGCTCATTCTGCCATACCCTTTCGTTTTTGTTTTCGTTTAGCAGCCCTGGCTGGCGCTACATACAAAACGTCACATAACGACTCAAGAAGTTCTAAAATATCTTCTGAATCCTCTTTATTCACTTCTTCCTTATTCGGATGAGCAGCATCATTACCTATATACCTAACTTCATCAGCCCAGTCCTTTATATCCTGCGTGATAATATTATTATCAAAAAGCTCTTCAATCTGTTTATGCAATTTTTCACCTTTTTTCGCGCCCTTGTCCAAACATATTAACTGAACTGCTCGCCTAGCCAAGACAGCAGCTCCTCTATACGCCCCGACAGATTGACATAGAAGAGCTTCCTCAAAATCCTTTTTAACACTATCTGAGATCAGGCTATTTACTGTTTTTGGTAAGCTTTCGGGATAGGATTTTAGTATTTTTTTACCATATTGACCATTAAGCCTTATCGTTAAAAAATGTTGTTGACAATTATTGCATTCTTCAACTGCGTGATATAAATATTTACCACCCGTTATAGATCTTTCATACCCAGCCCTATAGATGAGATTGGTGTGACACCTACATTTTGGGCAATATATTGAATTTAGATCCGCCATCACACCACCTCCGCTTCTACACCTTGCCGTTCGGCTTGCAGGAGTAGGTTTACTTTTAGATTGATGTCGTTACCGAAGGCTCGGTCGAGGAGGATGATGGATGATGGTTTGACGGCAAGGATGGTCGCAAATAATTCCTCCGTCATGGAGTGCGCCAGACAAATGACAAGCTTTTCGGACGGGATAAAGCAGAAATTATCATGCTGCTCAATCTTCGCCAGCGGCGAGATGCCACACTTGAGCAGGAGCTCGGTCAGCAGGTCGTCATCAGTCGTACCCTCCTCTAGCGGGTCGAGGTTAGCGAGCGCCTGCTGGCGAATCTCCTCTGGGTCAGAAACCAGCTTGTTCCACTGCTTGAAGTTACTATCATCCACCCGATACGCCCGGAAGCCAAGGTCAAGCGGGACGTTGCGAGACGCTAGCTTGTCTGCCTGGTCAGTACGGATTTTAGCGCCCGCTCGGCGGATACGCTCACGAGCAATGTCGGCGATGGTGCGGTAGCCAGCTTTATAAGCCTCCGACTTCTCGTCAGTCAGCTCAGGCAGCTGCACGCAAATCCAGCGACGATTGCCGCCGTCTTCGGCGTTAAGCTCGGTAACAGCATGAGCGGTTGTGCCAGAGCCAGAGAAGAAGTCGAGGACGATGTCGTCATTTGAACTGCCTCGCGCAACTAGATATTTTATCAATGGAGTTGGCTTTGCATAATCAAATAGTTTCGTATCATCAAACATATCTTTTATCTCTCGAGAGGAATATGTGTTACCTTTCACGATAGTTTTGTCTAAAATTGATCCTGACACCACGCTGTCAGACGCATAAACCCTCTTATATACTCGCCAACTACCATCTGGTTTTTGCTCAAATTTCAATTTATTACGGTTTTCTTCTACTTTGTTTCTGCTCCATAACCAAAAAGCAACTCCTCTTTCGCCTATTGGCCAAATATCCGTTCCATCTGGTGCAGTTATTGGATAGTCCAAAGACTTTGAATATGTTAGCCCGCCAACGTTCCAAAGACTATCCCACTTAAATTTACGACCATCTTCATCTTCTAGAGTATATTTGGTCTCTTTTTCCTCACCAACTAGAAGATTACCGCTGTAATGCCGTGCGTAAACAATAATATATTCGTGTTGCGTGTTTATATTCTCATTATCATAGCCACCAGTAACTTTTTTGTGCCAAATATACTCCCCTACAAAATTCTCCTCCCCAAATATCTCATTCATCATCAGGCGGAGATTGTGGACTTCGTTGTCGTCGATGCTGACGAAGATAACGCCGTCTTGGCGGAGCAAGTTGCGTGCCAAGAAGAGGCGTGGATACATCATGTTCAGCCAGTTGCTATGCTTATGCCCGCCGGTATTGGTGCGCAGGCCATCATCCCGCACAACGTTACCCTCATCATCGGTGATGCCTGCCTCCGCCTCATAGCTACGGCGTGTCTGCTTGAAGTCGTCCTTGTAGATGAAATCATTGCCAGTGTTGTAGGGCGGGTCAATGTAGATCATCTTGACCTTACTGTAATACGCCTTGTGCAAAATCTTCAGCGCCACCAGGTTATTGCCCTCGATAAACATATTACCGGTCGTCTCCCAGTCGACAGAGTTTGCCTGGTCGGAGTGAAGTGTCTGGACAGTCTTTTCCTGGATGGTAGCGAAGACATCACTCTTGCCCTTCCAGCTAAGCCCGTAGCGCTCACCCAAATCAACCGCCTCGCCCAGAGTCGCCTGGAGCTTCTGCCAGTCGATTTTACCCTCGGTGACTACCTCGGGAAAGAGCTGCGCTAGCTTGTCAATTTGTTGTTGATGTATGTTGTCGTTGTAGCCGTTCATCATCTCTTCTCTTTATTCCGTTACTTCATTTTTCACCACTAATAAACCATTTCTGTCCATAGCCAACAGTACATCTCTTAATAAATAGTTATTAGCAAACCTCATAACATACTTCTTTTTGTATTTAGGGTGAACCATGAGTAATCCTTTGTCTCTCATATTCGTCAAAACACGAGAAGTCTGCACTGCAGCAGAGGCGGTTGGCCCAAATAGATGCCTCACGTCTTGTGCTTGAATTAGATCTTTTTGCATGGCTATCTTTAAAATCTCATGCTCTTCTGCAGATATGAATTGACTATCAAGGGCACTTTTCAAGGCTGGCTCTATTATATTTGGTACAGCATAGTTACGATCTAGTAATTTATTTACTCTGACCATCTCACTTGCGATACCTCGTGCGACATATAGACACCAATACTCTAACGCCTCTTCCTTGCCAGAATCCGCCGCAGCTAATTTGTCATAGTACTCTTGACGATCCATACAAAAAATAGCCGAAGGATTTAAAATAGTCCGCATAGTTTTGTTGATAAATTTAGCTTTAATAAGCATCGCATATGTAACAAGCCTTGCCGTCCTACCGTTTCCATTATCAAATGGGTGTATTGCGGCTAATCGATGATGCGCGAGGGCAATTTTGATAATGTCCATTTTATTATCATTATTATCAGCAATATAGTCACATAGCTCTTGGACAAGCTGGGGTATCTCTATGTGATCTGGTGGTCTATGATCGCTTTTAGTAATATGTGCTGGACAGCTTCGCCAGCTCCCAGGCCACTTACTACCATCGTGTTTTAAGTCAGTAACTACTATTTTCTGAATCTCACGAATAAAGGAGGGTGTAATCCGTTGATCGTCGTCTCCATCAAAAGCTCCTTCAATAAAATCTATCGCCTTCCTGATATTGCGAAGTTCTTGCAGACCTTCGTCACTAGGCTTTTCGTCACTGCTTAATGAATCCATAGCAGCACTAACCACCGTTGTGCGGTTTCCTTCTATTCGAGCAGACGCAACACTTTCTAATATATACATAATTTCTCTCAAATCAAAGAATAGCCATGGTGGAGTCGTACCCCCTAAATGGGTATAGCGAATTTTCTCCAAATTAAATAGTTCACTCACCAATTCCGAGTTAAATGATGGGTTTATAGATTTAAGAGGATTCATATATTCATTATATATGTTTGTTAAATTTTAGTCAATATCTTTTAACATTTTTCTCTTATCTTAATCTGTTATATATAACATATCATTAATTAATCTCTTAACATTTTGTTATATAATCACTTATTGCTCATTCTTATTTTAGATGATACTTATGTAGTCGCTTTTTGTAACAATAATATGATCATTAAGCGTAATACCAAGCAGTTTTCCCGCTTCCATTAGCCTGCTAGTAACATCTTTATCAGCTTGGCTGGCCTCCAAGCTCCCGCTCGGATGATTATGCGCTACGATGATGCCGGCGGCGCGGTCGGCGATGGCGTCGGCGAAAACCTCGCGCGGATGTACCAGGCTGGCTGTCAGTGTGCCGATAGTCACCACCCGCTTGGCGATCAAACGATTCGCACCATCCAGCGTCAGACAGACGAAATATTCCTGCCTTTTATCACGAATATCGGCCAGCAGCTCGACCGCTTTTTCTGGGCTGTCAATAATTGGCTGGTCGCTATCCAACAAATACCGCCGCGCCAGCTCCAAACTTGCCAAAATCACCGGGATTTTCGCTTCACCCAATCCAACCACGCTACGTAGATCATCATACGAAACATCGCCGCCTTTTTGACGCACAATTTTCAGCACTTCGCGCGCAATTTTACCGACATCCGCCTGTTTGTTACCGCTGCCAATAATCGCCATCAACAATTCCAAGTCGCTCAGCCGCGCCGTACCGTAACGCGCCAATTTCTCGCGGGGACGGTCGTTGGGATGGCGGTCAGATAGCTTCATATATAAAATTATACTATGCTAATGAAATTATTACCGCTCTACACACACTTAACTTCTAGCAATATACCAAACCATCCAATAAAATGACCAGCTGCCAAACGTTAACTTTTGGTAACGGCAGGCTATCGTAAATAAACCTACTCTAATTTTATAAGGACATGGCCGAGAGGTTGGCCCTTCAGGGTTAGGCGCAGGTATCTCGTTATCAACTTGTATGGTCGCAGGCTTGCCAGCGTAACCGTCAGCTTTGATGCCTGTCACCGTGATTTTTCTGCTCGTCGACACGTCTACATCGGTAATATCAAGCTGCCGTTGTTCGCCAACCGTGTAGCCAAGGTTAGTATCATCTAGGCTAACTAACCAGTGCGAAGACAGCTCATCAACTGGCTGCCAATTTAGCCGAATTGTCGCCTTATTGCCATTTCGCTCAATAATTTTTGCCGAAACCTGAGGTGCTCCAGGGCCAACAGGCAAATTAGGTTTTATACCAACTTTAACAGGCGCCGATATGTTTGATACTGTGTCGTTATCGGCACTCATTCGCACCTGCATGATGCCATCAAACTTTTCAGTATAGACATGACTAGTGACTGGACTTGTTGTCGTTTGATCAATTTTACCATCGCCATCAAAATCCCATTCGTACTTCGTGATCTTGCCATCAACGACGTACGAATCACTGGCATCAAAGGTAATCTTCTGCCCAACCTCCGCATAATATTCGCCAATTTTCAGTTTGGCATTCGGCCGATTCTTAATTTTAGTTAAGGCTTTATCTAGCGCAGCAACAATGTCATTCTCGTCGCCGCTAGCAATTACCTGTCCAGAAGTTTGCTTAGCTATATCTGTATACGAGTTTTTTAAGTAGTCTCCTACAACAGGATAAATATTGACTGGATCCATCTCTAACGAACGCTTAGCCACAGCCGCCAGCGTCGAACCATCAACCTTATCCGGCTCGTGATAGCCGGCATCAGTCAACAAAATGATCGCTTTGTCGCGCCTTTTTGCCACTTCATTTCATTCATAGCCACCATACTAGCATGCAGAGCTGCCTCTGGACCATCGCCGCCACCATCAGCGGATACGCTTTCTAGTTTATTAAGCAAGTCTGTGGTATCTGTCTGCAAATCAGATAATTTTTTAGCAGTGTATTCGTCGCCTGCATCGCGATAAACAACTAATCCAACTCGTCCATTTATTTCTTTAATTTTCGAACTATAATTTCTAATAAACGTTTTCATCTGATCAATATAAGACATCATAGACCCAGTGGTGTCCAAGACAAAGACAACATCAGTTCCGGTCGTTCCCATATTGTTATTTAGCGGTTTATCGTTAATTCCTGGGTCGTTTTGAGAAGCAAGTTTGGCGGCATTTTTTAGCCTATTAGCCGCTTCGCGAGCACCGTCGTCAATCGGTCCGTTGTTGTTAGCATATTTACCATGACCCTCGACATCCCACACAAATTTTGAACTACCGCAAACGTAATCGTTAGCTAGACACCATAACCCAGTTTTTGAGTTATCTTCGCTCGGCAAAAACGGTTTTCGGGCACCAAGTGCGCCGTTGTCAACATGGCAATTAGCAATTTCGCGCCGATAAGCTGATAATTTCTCGTTACGACAAGCTGGCGGAAATATCCCTTCGCCCTCTGGCAAATATAATTTAGGATCGCCAAACAGCATGTTAAAGACTATTTTATTCTTGACGCCAGACGAGATACTTGGCAATGCTTGGCCAACTACCTGCGCACCCTGTGAAACACCACCTAGAATGAAAAATTCGTTAGGACATTTTCGATGGCGAATATCTAGATAAGTACGCAATTCTGCAACGCCTTCTTTCACGCTTTTACCGTAAGTGTTTCCCATACCACCACTAATCTTGGCGCCAATAGCATTGCCATTCCAGACATTACTGACGTCAACCGCTGGATATTGATTGCCGCCATAGCTTTCGCTACCAAGTTCATAGAAGTTTAACTGTTTTTTATCTACTCTACTTTCTAGCTGTGTACGGAAAGTTAAAGATTCTTTAGCATTAAATCCTTGCCCAGAACCACGAGCGAATATAGCTGTAGCTAATGTACATTTATCATCGACTTTCTTCGCCATAACTCTAGCGTCAAAGACGAGTACACTAGCAATTATAGTTACTACAGATACCACATAGATTAATACTTTTTGCTTAATCATAAATTTGACCCTTTCTTCTTATAAATAAATATACTTTAGTACTATTGATTGAGTTGTTGTAATCAATCATTATGCTAAACTGATAATCCCCTCTCTCTCCGACGTATTCGCACGAGTCTAAAACTTTACTATCATCATAATCCACGCACCTACTATGGTTTCTATTAATATCTGAAGAATTTCCGATAAACCTCTTAACGCTATTTTGCGTAATTTTATCCTTTATAGTCCAAGATTTAGACGCCTCTGGACAAGCTCCTGAGAAACATAAAAATCTTGGCGGGACTACTCTAGAATCGGTTTGTTGCCAACCATCTAACGGCTTAAAACTATCCGCCACCGCTTCAATGTCCTTCGTATCACCTTGCCAAGACAACGCATAAACCAATACCCCTGCTAAAGTCAGCAGGATAATAGCTGCAGATAGTATCACTTTTTTGAGGTTAACCTTTTTATTGCTACTCATACTATACCTCCTCGCAATTAAAAAGCGCCCAAAGGGGCGCTAAAATTCAAAATAGTTGGTGTATTCACTGGTGGCGTACCATCACAGGACATATATTTATTATAACTTAAGGTTTTTACAATGTCTAATTAGAAACACCAAGCGTACTTTCTCGCCTACTGCAAGCCACATAAACTGCTACTGCACCAACCAATTTTGTCAGCCACGAAGTAACACTGGTACTGCTACCCTTTGAGATTTTATTATTTTCTGGATTTAGCCGGCTGTCATCGGTCCATAACGCTGTTAAGGGATGGTCAAAGAAGACTTTGTGCAGATTTTCCACTTTATCGTTGTTACTAATATCTAATTGATAGCTCAAATCATTGTCATAGTCATTGCTTACTTCTACTTGATTATTAATAAAGCCCGCGGTTGGTTCGCTAGACGACCCAGCTGTCTCATCATTCGCACGATTATCTCTCAAATCAACGTATATAGTTTCATGTTCGTTTGGCTGTATAATTCTTGTTTGCTGAGCTTTTTGACGTACTGTCTTGCCGTCTTCAAAGTCCGCTTGATTAATCAATTGGTTTGATGCCTCATCCGGCTTAGGCCATAGTTCAGAGATTTGTCTCTCGTTATGTTCTTGCGGGCTGTTCGATGTCTCATCCAGTTTAGATAATAGTTCAGAATTTAAAGACCTGCTCGGTGGCAACACTAGATTTACCGGCTTGTCCAATTTTGGCCATCGCTCAGAGGACCAGTCAGAACGCAATTGAAGATTTATCTCGGTAGTATTTTTCGGCTCCAGGTCTTGCTCAATATTAACTTTTGGCGTTAGTTCGTTCTGTGGTAAAGTCGGCAAGTCGTTACCACCATCTATTGGTACTACCTCGCGTTGCATAAACTTCTTCCTATGGTTATTAGCAAAAGTTTCTTCCCGGTCAACTACAAAGACTTCATTTTCGCTAGCCCAACCGGCAGTTTCTGCAGGCAATTTTACAGCAGGAGCATTTGCGACCGTTTCTACCTGCTCTATCTGATTAAACGCACTAGCACTATCGCTGTAATGTGTATTATGATTTTTAACAACTGCTTTTTTTGACGGCGCACTTTCCTTCTCGACAAGCTTTACGGCTGAATCCTCTCCATCTGATGTATTTTGTACAGCGTTTACCGGTCGAGTTTCCGACAGGTTTTTTTTGAAATAATCAATAGATTCAACCGCGGAAGGAGAGCTAATATTATCCTTTTTATCATCAGCTAACGGGTTTTGCTTATCCATCGACGGATTTTTCTTAGACTCCAACGACGTCTCAGCTGAGACTTCAAAATCTGTTGATGAATCACTTTTAGGCTTAGTTATAATATTTTTGGGAGTAGTTTTTTTAAGTAGATTATTCTCTGTATTAATAGATTTTGGCTTTAGAGCTGGCGGCTCTTGTGTACTATATTCTCTGTCGACCACAGCAGAAGTCTCATTATCGGCTAGAGTATCATTCGCGTCCATTGGCATGATTAATACTTTTTCTATCGCTGGCTCTTTCTGAGAGTGAGTTGCTGCAACGACGCTGCCATTACCCTCTGGCTTAGGAATTTTAATCGCCTGATGAGTGTTAACTGACGAGATTTGTTCAGTTGTATTAACAGCTGATAACACCTCCTGGTCGGTATGTTTGTTTGAGCACTGAGCTGTTTGGGTAGCGCGACGTACTGTTGCTGTTTGCTGATAAACTAGCTTATCCGAGTCATCCGCCATATGATCTACTGCTCGCGGTAATTCATCTTGCTTGATGCGCTCATTGGTATTATCGCTGTCGATTTGCGCAAGAGGTTCTTTCGATGCTTTAGCAGCTGAATTAGAATTAGCCTCAAGATTAGCACTGCCGTCATCGCTGCTCGTTGTTTTTTTCACTACATTAGCTATATGAGCTGTAGTCGATTTTTCTTCGTCTTTGCTACACTTTTCATCAACTTTGTGGCTCAAAGTTTCTGATTTTCTTGACTCTGCAGCCTGAGATAGCGCCACCGCAGCTAACTCCTTTTGCTTGTTAGACGGCCGAGAAGATGGTTGAGTGTCTGATAGTGGTTGGTTTTCGGGCTCAGGTTCAGATTCAAATACATTTGAACTATCGTTTATTGACTGTTCCTCCTCGGCAGCTAGCAGCTGCTCTCTACTGACATCGTCATCTGGCGTAGGCTGTGCCCAGACAATCCTGCCTGGCTCTTCATCTTCGTCTTCTTGGAGTAATTGCTCAAGTGTACTGAGCTGCTCAGGTTGATCTTCGTTGTTTGATGCCATCATCTCTGCTTGACGTCTTTGGCAATCTTGCGCGAAAATGCAGCCAACACAGGCAATCGTTCCGAAATTTTGACACATTGCCGGATCGACTGAATTCGATGTTTCTTTTGAATTATCACTATTGTTTATCGTGGTATCAAGCGTTTCTTCGCCATTTGCCACCGCCACCAAATCAAAATCGTCCGCGCCAGCGGTAGTTGCCTCACTATCAATCCCCGTTGAAAAATCCTCATTTGCTGAACCGCCTCTCGACGACGAAAATACATCAAATCCTTCGCCAGCCTCGCCTATTATCGGCGGTTCCTCCAAAACCGGTGACGCCACCACCTCATTCATCGTTCAAAAAAGGTCTCCGTTGAAATCCGCGATTCATCGACGCCAGCAGCGGTTAATTTTTGCCAAACGTCACGCACAAACGGCAAACTGCCGCAGACCAGAAAGTGCGCGTCATCCGGCGTTTCAGCGACAATCTTCGCCACCTCAAATCGTCCATTATGCCAGCCGTCTGTTTCCTCAACCTGCTGGCGGGTACTAAACTTATGGACCTGAATCGATGAGGCCGCTAACTCCTCTGAGAATACCATATATTCCGGCGATTTTTGACTCAAATAGAGAAAAGTCGGCTGCTGGGCATCCGCCAAAATACTCCAAATCGGACTGAGGCCGCAACCCGCCGCGATGCCAACCAATGGTCGCTCGGTTTGCGGGTTGAAATCGCCGTACGCCCGGCTAATCTGCAGCGTATCGCCAACTTGACGCGAACACAAATAGCTGGAGAATTCGCCGCCAACATTTTTCACGGTAATCGACATCAATTCCTCGTGCGGGCGCGAAGAAATACTATAGGCCTTGCCTTCGCGCACCTGGCTGCCCGCAATAAACACCGTGATATATTGCCCCGCCATAAAGTCAAACGGCCGCTCAAAATACAGCGTCGTCACCTCGGGATTTTCCTGGCGTACCCGCACAATTTCAACCGTTAGTGAATCACGCATTTGTCAACATACCTTTCCATTATTTTTTGGGCAGCCCTAAATTCTTCGTCAGTAAACGTGTGGTAATTGGCAAACTTCGGGCTAATGGTGGTACCGGTGCGAAAATGCTGCAAGGCAAAGCGTTTGGCGCCCTTGACCAACTCGCCAATCTTTTCAAAATCCGCCACCTCCAGCTGCTCGCGGACGATGGTCGTCCGAAATTCATGACCAATCCCTGAATCAATCATCAGCCGCACATTAGCTTTAATCGCTTCCAGATCAATCGGTCGCGCCGCAATCTCCACGTATTTTTCTAATGGGCCTTTAACGTCCATGGCGATGAAATCAATCGTCCCCTCCTCGACCATGCCGCGCACCATATCCGGGTGCGTGCCGTTGGTGTCCAGCTTGACGTCAAAGCCAAGGCTCTTGACCATCCGGCACAATACCGGCAAGTCCTCGTTAACCGTCGGCTCGCCGCCAGAAATCACCACGCCGTCTAGCCGGCCAACACGCGATTTCAGGAATATCATCGCCTCCTCGACCGGGATGCTCGGCGCTAACCGCTCGGGTAGTACCAGCTCCGGATTATGGCAATAACCGCAGCGCATATTACAGCCAGAGAGAAACAGCGCTGCCGCCACGTGCCCTGGATAGTCCACCAGCGACAGCTTCTGAATCCCGCCGATTGATACCTTAAGCTGGGACAGCGACGGCGCAAGCTCGCTGATGTTCGGCGGCATCGTCATAATGCTCCCTCATGTCAAATTCAGCTTGTTTGCCATTGTTCCACTGAGCAACCGGACGCAAGAAACCGACTACCCGCGAGTAAACCTCAGTCGCTTCGCCGCAATTCGGACACTCTGGATGCTCTCCGACGATATAGCCGTGATTGGTGCAAATCGAGAAGCTTGGCGTGAAGGTAAAGTATGGCAATTTGTAGTTTTCGCAAATTGTCTTGACCAATTTCTTGAGCGTTTGTGGATCATCCATGCGCTCACCGAGGAAGAAGTGAATCACCGTACCGCCAGTGTATTTGGTCTGCAAATTATCCTGCAAATCCATCAGCTCGAACAAGTCGTCGGTGTAATTGACCGGCAAGTGGCTGGAGTTGGTGTAGAACGGATGCTTGACTGCCGCACCCAGGCCATTAGCAAAGTGTGCTCGATCAGGGAAGCTGGCTTTGTCAATTTGAGCCAAACGGTAGGTTGTACCCTCAGCCGGCGTCGCCTCCAGGTTGTAATTATTGCCCGTTTCTTTCTGGTACTCCACCAAACGATCGCGCATGAAGTCAAGCGTTTTCTCGGCAAACGCCTTACCCTTTTCGGTACCAATGTCAACGCCCAGCAAATTCAACGCTGCCTCGTTAGTGCCAATCAAACCGATGGTCGAGAAGTGATTCTTCCAGTACTCGTTGAAGCGCTTTTTAATATCGCGCAGATAAAACTTAGTGTACGGATACAGGCTGATATCCGAATCGGTCAGCTGCTCCAGCACCTTGCGTTTGGTCTCCAGGCTGTCGCGCGCCATATCCATCAACTCGCCCAAGCCCTTGAAAAACTCTTTCTCGTTCTTTGATTTCAGCGCTAGGCGCGGCAGGTTAATCGTCACCACGCCAATTGAACCGGTCATCGGATTGGAACCGAACAAGCCGCCGCCGCGATACTCCAGCTGGCGATTATCGATGCGCAAGCGGCAGCACATCGAGCGCGCATCTTCTGGATCCATGTCGGAATTGATGAAGTTTGAGAAGTACGGAATGCCGTACTTGGCGCTGGCTTCCCAAAGATTTTCAATAACCGGATTATCCCAGTTGAAATCTTTGGTGATATTGACCGTCGGAATCGGGAAAGTAAAGACGCGGCCGTTGGCGTCGCCCTCAGACAGCACCTCCAGCAGCGCCTTATTAAGCATATTCATCTCTTCCTGATAATCGCCGTAGTTGGTATCCTGCATCTCGCCGCCGATGATCACCGGGTTGCCAGCCATGTGCTTTGGACATTCCAGATCGAGCGTAATGTTAGTAAATGGCGTCTGGAAACCAACCCGCGTTGGCACGTTAACGTTAAAGACGAATTCTTGCAGCGCTTGCTTGACCTCGTCATAGCTCAGCTTATCAGCGCGAATAAATGGCGCTAAGAGCGTATCAAAATCGGAGAACGCCTGAGCACCAGCCGCCTCGCCCTGCAAAGTGTAAAAGAAATTGACCACCTGTCCAAGAGCTGAACGGAAATGCTTAGCCGGCTTGGAAGCAACTTTGTTTTTAACGCCAGTGAAACCTTGGCGCAGTAAATCCATCAGATCCCAGCCAACACAGTAAACACTCAGCAAATTAAGGTCGTGAATATGCAAATCACCCTCTTTATGCGCCCGACCGATTTTCGGCGAATAAATCTTATCCAGCCAGTAGGTCTTGGTAATTTCCGCCGAAACGTAGTTATTCAGGCCCTGCAAACTATAGCCCATGTTGGAATTTTCTTTGACTTTCCAGTCCAAGTTGTTGACGTATTTATCGATCAAATCGACGTGCGCATTGGAAGTAATTTCACGCAGTTTTTTATGCTGGTCGCGGTAGATAATGTAGGCTTTGGCAGTTTTCTTAAACTTGGAATCAATCAGCGTATCCTCAACGATGTCTTGGATTTCCTCAACACCCGGCACTAGACGCGTCTGGCGAGCTTCTAGCTGTTTAAGTACTTTATCAGTAAGCTTAGCAGCGGCTTTTTCGTCGAATTCGCCAGTTTCAGCGCCAGCTCGAGCAATCGCTTTAGTGATCTTGGAAGCGTCAAACTTCACTTTACGGCCGTCGCGCTTTTTGATTGTTTGATACATATTACCCTCCTGAATGCATCATTAAAACGCTCCGGATCTACCCCTGCGGAGCGACACTTAATCGTGTATTTGTTTTACGAAAACACCATATGTAGTGCTTACATACAAATGTACACCCAATATATAGTGCTAGTCAAGGTTTTTACATTGTATTATTTACATTTGCACAGTCAACTTAGTTTAATCATATTCGCTTGGTAAATATCATCGCCCGGTGATCGCGAGTTTGCGAGTTTTTTATCCACTCCCCAGCGCAAGTCATCAGGTTCAAACCTTCAGACACACCATCAGCTGGACGCATAAAACTATTCATATCAACATCAGATAGCTTTATTATTTGTTTTTTAACCACTTGGTAGCGCAACATTTGGCCGTTGCCGCGTTCAACACTGACTGTATCACCGACATTTAGCGACTCTAGCTTATTAAAAATTCCCCCCAAAGTCATACCAGATGCGTGGCCAATAATAATAGATGCTCCCGGCTGCCCCGGCTTGACGCTGCCAGTATACCATCCTGTATCAAAAATATTGACAGGCGATTGCATTGAGCCGTCGGCATTAACGCTCATCGGCAATACTCGAGCTTTAACTCCTAGCTTCTCAATAGTAATCACTCTCGGTAAATCTGCAGCTACCTTGTATTTAGCGATGGCGTCGCCAGAAACTTTTGTTTCGTCTTTACCTTCATTGCTCCGTCGATCATTTGGGCTATCGCTGCGTGCAGCCACCGTCGCTGTATTTACAGTATCTTTTATCCGATTATTTAACAGCCAAGAGTCCACTAGTGAATATACCGAAACCAGCAAGAGAATCGACGCCGCAACACCAGATAATTTCTTGCGAAAATTACCGCTCATGATTTCTTTTAAGCGCCGCTTGGTGGAGCGTTTTTTGCCGCCCATCTGGCTAGCAGCTGTTAGCTTTTCATAAATAATAAGCAAGCGAGCTGTCCGAGCCAGCTTTCTATTAATTCTCGTATAATCTCTAGGTTTTTTGTTTTGGAGAGACTGCTCTTTTGGACTTGGCGAGGCAGGCTGCACTGCGATATCCATAATTCGCTTCATACTCGGCTGGCTAGCAGCGCCCGCTACAACATCATTCGCCAATCTGCGCCGCGGTACGACTACCCGGCCTCGTGCTTTTGGCAGTACCTCCAGACTACGAGCAACTCGTTCTCTTTGCGTCATTGCTTGCTTCATTATAGCTAACAGGCACGCCTCGCGTCAAACCGCTTACGGCGTGCCTGCCTCCAATCTTAATCGTTATAAGTCTTGGTTATTTCTTGCCAAAACTCTTTCGCTTTGCCATGAATAGCAGGATTGCTGCCGAAGCCACGCCAACGATAGTTCCAGCCAAATTAACTGCTACATTTTCGCCGCCCGTATTTGGAGCCTTCGGACCCGTCGAATCATTCTGCGCCGTTAGTACAACATCGTTGCCATCGCCGCCGACATAGCTAATCTTGAAGGTTGCGCCATCCACAGCGAACTCTGCACCTTCGGGCAAACCATTGAATGTCCCTTGAACTGGAGCGCTACCGTTATTGTTGATAATCGTAAAGGTATCACCCTTCTTGATGGTACCGCCAGGCAGATATACCAGCTCTAATTTCGAAGAATTACCACCATTGCTAAGCTGGACGCTCTGCGCAACAATCTGATCATAATGATCTTTGTCTAGAATTTCTGCCTTGTATACGCCAGTACCCTGCATAGAAAAGCTATTCAGTACAGTAATCTTACCTGGCGAATTACCTGGAGCAACGACACCTGCCACACTAAGATCTTTTACCGTAGCATTACCACCAAACACGCCGCCTTCATCGACATAAACATCAGAGCGGCTGCCGTTTAGCAAGACTGTTTCGCCCTTTCTAACGCTTACCGACTCATTAGGCTTATCGCCGTCCAAGTTTATCAATTTAGCTTCGTGAGCATTACCGTGCTGGCCATTTGGCGTACCGCTGGTGTTGTCCGAAGACTCAACTAGCAGAGTTCCCTCGTTATCCTTGTGAGCGACTAATTTGCCAGGTCCGCTAAGTTTGCCGGTAATCTTTACTGTCATATTCGAAAGTAATTTATATTCAACATTGCCATTGAGCACAATATCGCCAGATAGAACTGTTGTTACGTTCGAAGAACCGCCGCCAGAGCCCACACAAGTTATCCCATCAGAAATCATCGCGCCGTTTTCGAAGGTAATTTTACTGGAACTTGTTTCGTTATCAACGAAGCTAATATCTATTTGACCGCCACTCTTGACTGTGATATTATTAGCGCCTTCTAGCGGTACGCTAGCGTTTTCGCCAACAATTTTCTCTGAAGCTTTTATATAGCCGCTTATATTGTTACACCCACTATTAGCAACCTCAAAACGGTTAATCGTCGGCCTGCTAGTGAACTTGCCGTCAAATCCGTTAGATTTCAGGTTTGATAAGCCAGTTATAGCACCTGAAACGTAAATACGAGGAATTTTATCTTCATCTTTATCGCCAGCGCTAGTGTGTCCGCCGCTAAACTCAGCATCCGATGTAAATTTCAGCGTATCAATCGTATAGCTAGCACATGTCGGAGCAGCAGTAACATTGTTCATTTTTTGAGCGTCCAAGCCAGACAAAGCAACGTTCAAATCATTCTGAATCTTCTCGCTAGCTCCGTTGGCACATGTAAATACCAGCTTAGCGCCCTCTGTTGGTACTTGGCCGTCTTTCCAGTTGCCAGCAGTTGACATTTTGTGGTCGCCAGCAGCGCCCGTCCACGTGAATGCAGTCGGCGCAGCATTGGCTGGCGCGTTAAATACCACTGCGCCAACAACAGCTGCCACTGACGCAGCACTAGCCAATTTGACATAGGGAACACCCATATTGTTTTTCTCCTGTACACATTTGTGTTTTTAATTTAGTTTACGCTTTCATGCTAGCATTACTTAACAATTTTTTCAAGTATTATCGTATAAAATACAACGAAAATTACACGCTTACCCTAATGTTTGCTGCAATAGTAAACTATTTATAAAATCTATTTAAAAAGGCCTTGACTTAACCTGTCGAGGCCGTTTGCCCGGTGTACCAGGCAATTCATCTATCAATTTGGCTCCGGCAGCTGGGCTCGAACCAGCGACCTAATGGTTAACAGCCATCCGCTCTACCACTGAGCTATGCCGGAATACATTCTGCTATCGCCGCAGATACCAATATTGTAACTTATTATACAAAAGGTGTAAAGTCTACTGCGCCCGCAGCGCATCAAGCTGTTTTGCTAAATCGGCGATTGCTTCCCAACTGGCGCCATCGGTCATAATTGACAGTACGTACGTACCGTGCGAACCATAAACAATCGCCGAGTCATGCAATAATCCATTCATAAAGCCAACCTTATCGGCAACCGTCCCCGATACACCTGCTGGAATACCTTTACGAAACACGTTTTTCTTCATAGCTTCTAGCAAGCGCTGCTGATTGGCGCTCGAAAAGTTTTGGCCGGTTGCGATCATACCTAGCAGCAGGGCTTGATCATTTGCTGTCGTATACGGTCCGCCGCCTTTCATAAATGTCGAGTTCTTAAGGCCAATGGCGTTAGCTTCGCTAGTCAAAGTACTAACTCCAATTGCGTTCAAGAAACTTTCCGCGCAAGCATTGTCACTCAAACTAATCATTTTATCAAAGCATGCTTGATCGCTATCCCAACTGCGCGCACCGCTATCAATACGCTTCAGCAAGCTATAAGCCACTAGCAATTTGTAGGTGCTAGCTGTTACAAATTGCTTATCGCCATTGTATTCGGCGCGGCGCTTTTTGCCGTCAAGTTCTATCATCGACACGCCGTAAGTCCCCGGATGATCTTTGGCGAAATTCTCCATCAAAGCCGACAAGCCAGCATCGCTCGAGCTATACGTCCGCGTATATTCCTCGCGCGGCGGCACAGCCTTGGTAACGGCATCAAGCTGCAAGCTGCCGCCGTCGATTGTACTTTGTAATTTCTGCAGCATTACCGCCACATCGAGTGCTTGCCCTGAACTACCTGTCTGCTTGCTAACGATAGTGAAGTCATGCGTGGTAATTTTCGACACCCCAGGCGCCACAGTAACAATTTTCGCTACCGTATCATTCAGCCATTTGCCAGTACGTTCAGCATTCAGCGTAGCCACCAATTCTTTATCTTTAGCGGTAAAATCAAGCCAAGCGTAAACTGTCTGCGCATCGACCGCTATAGTTTTATCTCTAGCTTTAATTTGAATACCCCCTGCTAGATGCTTGGTCAGCTTTTGCGCCAATTGCCTAGCTTTTTCATCGCTCACCGCTGGTTTGATATCTATTTTATTGACATTAATAGTTGTCGGCTGATGTAATTTTGGTTTGATATCGCGAACAGATTGCTTGATTTTAGCCTCATCGCATTTACCGCCAAGCCTAGACCTCTGCAGCTCAAGCTGCGCCCCTTTGGCTTTAAGCGTAGCATTGGTCGGACTAACTTGGCAGCGAGCAACTATTTTTTCGTTAACAGCTACATCCGTTTGGCTGGCAAATTTAGGGGCTGGCGGCGAATCATAATTCAAACCATACCAAAACAATGAAGTTGGCACTAATCGCACATACCAAGGATAATCGTACTGCTTGATCCGCTGCGAATTATCAACCGAGACAGCGATATCACGCAGCTTTATACTAACCGCTGGCTTATCTGAATTATTCATCGTGATGTTAAGAGCATGGTCGCTATACGCTTGATTAGCTTTTTTAGCCGCTGCATCTTTAGTCATACCACCAATTGCTAACCCATCAACGTGCGCAAACGGCAAGGTCTTGTCGCTTGGATAAGCCAACTGTACAATTACTAGAAGAAAAGTCAAACTTGCTGCCGCACCAACTGCATATCTACGGAAATGTTTATGGCGTAACAAACGTTGTAATTTTATCTTCAATGAAGCAGCTTGGTAATTGACCTGCCGATATGCGCCATAAACTAGACGCCGCGATTTCAATCGCCAAGCGCTAGATTTAGTAGATTTAGCAGTATGGACCGCCGCTTTAGTACCAGTATAACGCCGGCGGTACGATGGTTTACGCGCTGTCCGCCTCATACAACTCCTCATAACCAAGAATTTGTAATGCCGATTGCAGCGTTTGAATATCCTGGCGTGCCTTATTATCATCCTGCTTCTGCAGATCGGCTATTTTAGCGCGGATACAGCGTTCAGTTATCGCGTCTGTCGAATCCAAAACTTCTGGCATGGTTGACACCGCAGCCACGTCGATCACCTCTAGCGAACGCGCTGAATTGTCACGCTTACGCAAGTGGCCGCGGGATATCAAATTATCAATATGTACCGCCACTGTCGAAACGCTTTTGTAATTAAGTGCCCGCATTATCTCGCGATAGCTCGGCCCGTAGCCGTTATCTTTTATAAAGTTATCAATAAATAGTAAAAGCTCGTACTGCTTCTTGGTCGGATTAATTGCCGCCGATTGAGCTTGCGCTGCCATACCTTCACTATAACGAATCAACCAGCTCCCGGTCAAACGGTCGTGCCACTATCAGTGCCGACAAGCCCCACCAAACTAGTGCTATTACATCATCAGCAAACACTGGCAAGAACAAACTAGCGATACTCAGGCCAATTCCAGACAAAAACATACCAAGCGCTAACCAATCGTTCCGCCGCCGCCATAGCCGCCGCAAAACGATAATCACAATCATCAAGTAAATCGCCAAACCCAGCCAACCAGCTTCGTGCACGATAAATAAATATTGGTTCTCGATAATCACCCCTGAATCACCTATTAACGATGCCGACCCGGTACTGCCAATACCAGCACCGAATGGCTGCTGCGCTGCCTTGATGACGCCATCGCGCAGCGACGAAAGGTGGTCATCATTTGAGGTTCTAGCAGCACCCGTAGTAGGATTATTATGCAAAATCACATTATGCATAAAGCTGGTATCGCGCAGCAAATAAACTCCGCCCGCAGCTGCAATTAAAACTCCCCCAGCAATCGATATCCAAGCTTTTTTAGATAATTTCCGGCCATATTGATGAGCAAAAAGCCCGCCTAACACTGCTAGAGCCCCCAGAATCGCCGCCCGCGAATAACTAATGTAAAGGGCTATACTAGAGCTAACGGCCGCCAAAATGCCGTAGACGCGCAACTTAGCACTATTCCGCCATTTTGCCACCAAAAATACTGACGCCAACACCAATCCGCCAAGCGCGTACGCTCCTAACGGATTCGGTCCGCGCAGCGTGCTGCCAAAGCGCACATAAGCCTCATTTGAATCAACCGTCAAATACGGTGCAACCGTCGCCTGACTATAACCGAATACTGTCAAGAAATCCTGTGGCAAAGCCAATTGCAAACAAGCAAAACCAATAACTATCGCCGCTGCCGCCAGCATACATTTCAACAAAATTTGCCGATAGCGCGGATAGAGATAAATAAAACCATACATCGTCGCCGCCATTAGACCCCAGCGCAAATCAATTACCAGGCCAGCAATTACAGTTGCCGCTGAATTACCCGCAGCTAACGATATTCCTACTAAAACCAAGTGCCACAGCGCAAAACCAGCAATCAACCATAGCAACTTATCGCGCAGCCAAAATCGCCAAGCACGACGCCGCCAGCCCAGGATAATCACCAGGACAAAAGCTACCATTAACAGTACTTCTTTCCATGCTTTGGCGTACAGCGCAACCAGCGGCCAATGCGTACTCGCCAAAACCGTCAACGGCGTATGAATTGCCAAACCTAGCATGATCGCAGCCAACAGCACCAGCGTTACCGAAGCTAACCGACGCTCCAAATTATCGGTATTGAGATTGCTCATGCTATCTATTATAACGAAAGTTGTTATAATGAAGACAAATGCCATCTCATAACACCAAGTCTTACAGCCTAATCCTGATGGCGGCCGACGCGATTGTGCTGGCAATTGTTTTTGCCGCAGCCTATTACATTCGCACTCAAGTCGACCAGCGCGTACTCTTGCACATTGTTTACGCCTACGAATATATCATCGGCTTTGCTGTGATTACCCCGGTATGGATACTGATTTTCGCTTCGCTCGGATTGTACAGTCCGAGCGTTTATAACCGCCGCCTCGTCGAATGGAGCCGTATAACACTCGGCACTTTCATTGGTATACTGCTGGTGATTGGCTGGGAATACTTCACTAGTATGCATATTTTTCCGGCCAGGCTAGTCGCCCTTTACGTTTTAATCGGCTCAACGATTGCCATTATTTTGGTACGCGAAATAATCCGCACTATTCGCAACGAGTTATACCGCTACGGACACGGCGTCAGTCGAGTGTTGGTAATCGGCAATTCTGATGCGACGACCGATATTGCGATGTCCCTCGGCTCCACCCACAAATCTGGTTATCAAATTGTAGCCTTCGCCGGACCGGCAAAATTGTTACCGCCGCATCTCGGTATCGTTCATTACGGCCGCGTCGAGACAGCACTCAAAGATATCAAAAAGCTTAACATTAGCACTATTATTCAAACCGACCTTTATGCCAGCGAGGATCGCAACCACCAGATTTTAAGTGCTGCGCAAATTGCTCACATTCAATATAATTTCATTCCTGGCGAGCCAGAATTTTACACCGGCAAAAATACCGTCGATGTCTTTCTCGGCTATCCGATGATTACCGTCAGCCAAACACCACTCATCGGCTGGGGAGCAATCGCTAAGCGGTTGTTCGATCTTATAGCTGTTATTATTACTTTGCCGCTCTGGGGATCAATTATAATAATAATTGCGCTGCTGCAAAAAATTTGTAATCCCGGGCCAATTTTTTACCGTTCTAAGCGTTTGAGCCGTTTTTCGAAACCGATTCGTCTCTATAAGTTCCGCACCATGGGTGCTCAGTACGGCAAAAAGGACGCCAGTATCGAGTTTGAAGAAATGAATCGGCCTGATTTGGCCGCCGAATATCGGCGCGATCACAAAGTAGCCGATGATCCGCGAATTACTTGGTTTGGCAAGTTCTTGCGTAATACTTCGCTTGATGAATTCCCGCAATTTATCAACGTGCTGGTCGGCGACTTGAGTTTAGTCGGGCCGCGGCCGATTCTGCCGCAAGAAGTTAAATTCAGCAAAAATCGTACGGCGTTATTGCATAGCGTTAAGTCTGGGGTGACTGGATTGTGGCAAGTCTCGGGCCGCAGCAACTTGAGCTTCGACGAACGAATTGAGCTTGAGCTTTATTACGCGCAAAACTGGAGTTTTTGGCTAGACTTGCGGATACTTTTCAAAACAATCGGTGTCGTATTACACAAAACGGGAGCAAGATAATGAAGCGTCCGCGCATTGCGATTGTTTGCGACTTCTTGACAACGATGGGCGGTGCCGAAAATGTCGTGCTAGCCATGCACGAAGCTTTTCCTGACGCGCCAATTTATACGGCAATATATAATCCCGACAAGGTTCCGGCTTTTGCTAAACTTGATATTCGCACCTCGAAACTGCAAAAAATACCGCCGCGGCTGCGTAATTATTACAAACTTTTTCCGACGCTAGCGGTTAAAGCAATGCGCCAGCTAGATCTTAGTGAATTTGATATTATTTTGACTAGTTCATATCTGCACGGCCACCAAGTCACTAAAGCACGCCCCGGCCAAGTTATTATCAATTATTGCCATACGCCGCCGCGCTACTACTGGAGCCACTACGACGAATACCGCCGCGATCCTGGCTACGGCAAACTTAATCCGTTTATTCGCCTGCTGATGCCGCTGCTAGTACCGCATCAGCGCCAGCTTGATCTGGAGGCCGCTAAACAGGTCGACGTTTTCATCGCCAACTCTACCGAAACGCAAAAACGCATCAAAAAATACTACAGCCGCAGCAGTACCGTAATTCATCCGCCAGTCGAAACTAGCCGCTTTACGCCTGCTCGAAAACGGGACGACCACTACGTAACTATCGGCCGCCAGTTGCCGTATAAGCGCTACGATCTAGCCGTCAAAGCCGCTACCAAACTCAACAAAAAACTGATCGTTTTTGGCAACGGGCCAGCTCACGACCAGCTAGTCAAGCTTGCCGGCCCAACTGTTGAATTCCGCACTGATCGCTTCGGCGATGCCAGCGACGCTGAATACGAAAAAGCTATCACCACTGCGCGCGGCTTTATTTATCCTGCCGAGGAGGATTTCGGTATTGTCAGCGTCGAAGCATTGGCAGCCGGCGCACCCGTTATCGGCCTGGCACGCGGCGGCACCACTGATATAGTCACTTCGCCCGACATTGGCACGCTGTTTCATCATCAAACTGTTGACGATGTTATAAAAGCCGTCGAAATCGCCGAACAAACCCGCTTTTATCCGAGCAAACTCGCCCGCACCGCTAAACGCTTCGACAAAGGCCTTTTCTTGACTAAGATTAAAAAGGTTGTATATGATAAATGTCACTAAGACTGCTGAGAGATATGTTAGCAAATAGTCTGCATCACAAGATCATAGTTTTTATCTGCATAACTATCTTGTTATCAATGATAAATACCAACATCGCCCATGCTGCAACAATCTTATGTCGCAGTCCTGGATATAACTGCACTAGTCATAGCGGTTACCGCGGACAATCTACGTGGGGCTATTCTACTCGCGAGACTGGACATAACTGCACTAATTATGCTGCATACCGTTTAGCACAAAACGGTGCAGCTAACCCAGGGAATCTCGGGCACGCCTACAACTGGGCCACAAAAGCTCGTTCGAAAGGATTCGCCGTTAACGGAACTCCAGAGGTTGGATCAATAGCGCAATGGATAACACCTGGTCATGTAGCATATGTAGAAAAGGTTACTCCCGAATATATCGAAACCTCAGAGGACAGTTATTTACCCGCTATCACCTTGCAAAAACGATACTACCGCTCAGGTGATAGAGAGTGGCCGCACAACTTTATACATATACGAGACGTTACCTTGCTACCTAGAATAGGAATTGTTCAAAACTCAATAGCTTCAGTCAAAGAGGGCCCCTTAAACGAGATTTGGACGATACAAGCTAGAGGTGTGAAATCAATTAGACTATCAGGCAATAGGATAGTAGTACTTAATCATAATAAAGAGCTTTACGCAAAAGAAGGACCTACAAACGCTACTTGGACCAAAATAGCTGACAATGTTGATAAGTTTGATATTTCAGGTAATCGCATCGGCGTTTTGTCTGGCGGCTGGCTTGCTATCAAAGAAGGGTCTCTCAATGAAAATTGGGTCCGCGTTGCCGATAATGTAACTCAATTTTCACTTAGCAGTTCTCGTATTGGCATAATTAAAGGCGGTGTCAACGCTTTTGTTAAGGAGGGCTCCCTAAGCGCTCTTTGGACTCTCGTGTATAATAATGCAAATAGTATTTCAGTCACAGATAATCGAATAGCTGTAATAGATACCTCTAATAACCTCTTCGCAAAAGAGGGCTCTATCAATAATCTCTGGACTCTTCTGATAAATAACACAAAAACAGCCATTCTTGACGGAGACAGAGTCGGTGCTTTATCTTACGGTGATGTATTATACGTCAAAGAAGGATCACTGCACACAGCATGGGTAAACGTTGCTACAGCAGTCACATCTTTCGACATGAGCAAGTCGCGAATTGGAGTTATCAGCAACGGTATGGCGGCTGTTAAAGAAGGTCAACTTGGGTCGTTATGGACTACTGTTGCCGACTCAGTAAGCGATTTATCTCTTTAAGGGTTTTGTTTGCTTAATGTTATACAATATATAGTATGAAAACAATTTTAGTCACTGGCGGCGCGGGTTATATTGGCAGCCACACGCTGATCGAGCTTATCAATAACAATTTTGAAGTAGTGGTAATCGATAACTTAGCCAATTCTAGCCGCGAGAGTTTGCGGCGCGTCGAGCAAATCACTGGGCACGAAATCCCTTTTATTGAAGCGGACGTCCGCGACCAATCAGCACTTGATGATATTTTTACAACATACGATATAGATTCAGTGATTCATTTTGCTGGACTAAAGGCTGTCGGTGAATCAGTCGCCAAACCGCTAGAATACTATGACAATAACCTTGTCTCGACCCTGGCGTTGCTTGAAGCGATGCGTAAACATAGCGTTAAGCAATTAGTCTTTTCAAGTTCGGCAACTGTTTACGGCAGCCCTAGCGAGCTGCCGCTGCGCGAAACTTCGACAGTCGGCGTAGGTTTAACCAATCCTTATGGCAAGACTAAATACATGATCGAGCAAATCATACAGGACTACTGCGCGGCCGATCCAGCTTTTGAAGCAACAATCTTGCGTTATTTCAACCCGGTCGGCGCTCACGAATCAGGCCAAATTGGCGAAGATCCAAACGGTATTCCAAACAATTTATTGCCTTACGTCGCTCAAGTTGCCGTCGGTAAACTGCAAAGCGTCGGTGTTTTCGGAGACGATTACGACACGCCAGACGGCACAGGTGTGCGCGATTATATTCACGTCGTAGACTTGGCGCGCGGCCACGTCGCCGCTCTACAGCACATGAAAGCTGGAGCTAGTATTTATAACCTCGGCACCGGAAACGGCACGTCAGTACTAGAAATCATCAAAGCATTTAGCAAAGCTTGCGGGCGCGACTTGCCGTATGAAATCAAACCGCGGCGAGCCGGCGATATCGCCGCTTGCTACGCTGACTGCAGCAAAGCCGAGCGCGAGCTAGGCTGGCGAGCCGAATTAAGTATTGAACAGGCTTGCGCTGATAGCTGGCGCTGGCAATCGCAAAATCCAAACGGTTTTTCTGAATAGTGGCTGTGGCGCTTTATTTAACGACAAGCCAATAACAACTTGTTTCTTCTAATTCGCGTTTGTCTATTCTTTGCCTGTCGCTTGGTTGATTCGCGTCGACGAATCTGGCTTACCTTTACCAGCATCAAACCGCATCTGTATGTTGTACTTTTTACAAACATCTGCTTCGGGAATAGCTTTTTCGGTATCACGATCGCCGCCGTTAGCAAAGATCAGTTCATCACCCGGATACTGGCCGGCAACCATTTCCAACGACTTAATTTGTGTTGGATCTTCGTCGATTGATAGAATAACCTGATCGACACCCTTTAGCGCCCGCATTAACCGTAACCGATTACTTTCATCCAGGATAATCTTGCCTTTTTTGAGTAGCTGCTGCTTATCATTATTAACAATTACAATCAGCTTGTCGCCCATAGCCGCTGCCGCCTCAATCATATCCAGATGTCCGCCGTGCAGCGGATTAAAATAGCCGCTAACAATTACTATTTTCATAATCCTCCTCTGTCGATTACCTATTATACCTGATATACTATACTTATGACAAAGATGCTAGTCACGGGAGGCGCGGGATTCATTGGCTCGAATTTTGTGCATTATACCGTCAAACACAAGCCAGAATATGACATCACTGTTATTGACAAGCTCACATATGCGGGCAATCGCGCCAATTTACAGCCAGTGGCTGATAAGATCAATTTCGTAAAAGGCGACATTTGCGATGCTGAATTGATGGACAAATTGGTCGCTGAAAATGACATCGTGGTGCATTTCGCCGCCGAAAGCCACAACGACAATTCTCTGCACAATCCGTGGCCGTTTGTCGAGACCAACGTGGTCGGTACTTACACCATCTTGGAGGCTATTCGCAAGCACGGCAAGCGCCTCCATCACATCTCGACCGACGAAGTATTTGGCGATCTAGAACTCGACGATCCCAACCGCTTCACCGAAGACACCCCGTACAATCCATCCAGCCCCTACTCCAGCACCAAAGCTTCCAGCGACATGCTAGTACGCGCCTGGATCCGCAGCTTCGGCATCAAAGCGACGATTTCCAATTGCTCAAATAACTATGGCCCATACCAGCACATCGAAAAATTCATTCCGCGCCAAATCACCAATATTTTGAGCGATATCAAGCCCAAATTGTACGGCACTGGTGAACAGGTTCGCGACTGGATTCACGTTGATGACCACAACTCGGCAGTTCACCTCATCTTGGAAAAAGGCAAATTGGGTGAAACTTACATCATCGGCGCCGACAACGATCATGTCAACAATAAGATGGTAATCGAGCTGATTTGCGAACTGATGGGTAAAGGCAAAGATTGGTACGAGCATGTCAATGACCGCCCAGGCCACGACATGCGCTATGCCATGGATTCCAGCAAACTACGCCGCGAACTGGGTTGGCGGCCTGAATACACCGACAATCAAACGGGTATGCGCGACGGCCTACTGCAAACTATTGATTGGTACCGCGAACACGAAGACTGGTGGAAAGCCCAAAAAGAAGCGGTTGAAGCAGCCTACGCAAAACAGGGGCAATAATCATGACAGATGTGCCGTCAAAAACTAAAGTCAGCAGTAAAATCGTCTACCAAAATCCTTGGATCACCATTCACGAAGATCAGACCATTAGTCAAGACGGAAATACCGGAATCTATGGCTATATGGAGTCGCGAGATTCGTGCATGGTTATAGTGATAGACGACCAAGAGAGCTTGTACTTGGTGCGCGGTTTTCGCTATCCCTCACAAAGCTTTGGTTGGGAGCTGCCCGGCGGCGGGGGCGATAATGAAGATCTGCTAGAAGCCTCAAAGCGCGAACTTGAGGAAGAGACCGGTATCATCGCTCAGTCCTGGCAGAAACTGGGTGAAGCGTATGTTTGCAATGGCCTATTGACAGAGAAAATGGCCGTTTGTCTAGCCCGAGAACTAAGCTTCACTGGCCAACGTGAACAAAGCGATGAAATGTTTAGTGATATGCGGTTTTTCACGCTTGATGAGATCGATGATTTGATTCGAGATGGCGAAATTAATGATTGTCAGACACTGGCTGGCTTACAATATTATTATCTATGGCAAAAGGAGAACGCATGAATTTTGACCCGTCAAATTACAATGAACTAACCGTCACCGAATCTCCCATCCCCGGGCTGTTTGTCGTCAAATTACCGGTCCACGGCGACAACCGCGGCTGGTTCAAAGAAAACTATCAAAAGGAAAAGATGGAAGCACTGGGACTACCGTCATTTAACATTGTGCAGAATAACATCAGCTTTAACGATAAAGCTGGCGCCACCCGCGGTTTGCACGCCGAGCCGTGGAACAAATTTATCTCCACCGCCAACGGCCGCGTCTTCGGCGCGTGGTGCGATTTGCGCAAGGGCGACAGCTTCGGCACTGTTTTCACCCACGAAATTAACCCTGGCACGGCAATTTTCGTACCGAAAGGCGTCGCCAACGGCTACCAAACGCTTGATGATAACATTGCCTACACCTACCTGGTTGACGCTCACTGGTCGCCAGACGCCAAGTACACGTTTGTCAATTTGTTTGACCCGACGCTTGGTATCAACTGGCCAATCAACCAAGACCAAGCCATCATTTCTGAAAAGGATGCCGCTCACCCGCTGCTGGCTAATGTAATTCCTGTGGAGTTCTAATGGATGACAAGAAAATAGTTATTACTGGCGCTAACGGGCAAGTCGGCCGAGCACTACAAAAAATTTACCCTCAGGCACTAGCTTTGGATCGCGAACAACTCGATATCACCGACCAAAAAGCAATCAACGAGTTTAACTGGGATAATACCAAAGTGATTATTAACGCTGCCGCCTGGACCGACGTTGATGGCGCAGAGAATCCCAGCAATTATAGCCTAGTTAAAGCAGTTAACGTTGACGCAACCCGCTACTCGGCGACAGCTGCTAACCAGCACGACTTGACTTTTGTAGCGTTCTCGTCTGATTACGTTTTCGACGGTTCCCAGCCAATCCACAATGAAGACGAGCCTTTTTCACCGCTTAACATTTACGGCAAGACTAAAGCTGATGGCGACCTAGCTGCCGCTACAGCAACCAAGCACTATATTATTCGTACCTCGTGGGTAATCGGCGACGGCAGAAACTTTGTCAATATCATGCAAGATCTAGCAGCGCGTGGCGTCAGACCCTCAGTCGTTAACGACCAGATTGGTCGCCTCACCTTCACTGACACTTTAGCACGTGGTATTAAACATTTATTAGAAACAGCCGCACCATACGGCACATATAATTTGACCAATGAAGGTCAACCGACCAGCTGGGCGGAAATTGCCAAAATTGTCTTTGAAAAATCAGGTAAATCATCTTCAGACATACAGCCAGTCTCTACCGCTGAATATTTCGCCAGTAAGCCAAGTGTCGCTCAGCGACCATTGCAAAGCACTCTAGATCTAACAAAAATTGAAAAAACTGGATTCATACCAGAAGATTGGCGCGATAAATTAAACAGATTGCTTGGTTAGATTATCTACTTTGCTTGTTGAATACTAGCGTTGATTTCTTTATTACTTATACTATCTTTACCCCAGTAAGCCTTGTCTGCTAGTTCACCGACTTTAGCTGGATTCCTAGTGCCCATCTGATTCGGCAACCAATTTCTAGTGAGCTTAAGCGACCGCTCTTCACGTTCCATTGATTTTTGTAGGGTTTCCTCATCCAAATCCGTCCTACTCTCAACAAATACCAGCTTAAAGTTGTCTGGCATCAGATAATCAGCCAGCCACATCACCCGCGGCATGTGTGCAATGTCAGCTACAATAACTACTGTCATTTCAGTGTCTGCCAACAATTCCATCATTTGTTCGGTACTCATAGCACCAACTTCATCAGCGTCATAGCCCTCTTTAATCAACTGTTTAGATAAAATTATCGGGATGCTATTAGTAAAGTTCGTAACCGTATCAACCGAGTCGGGTTCCTCATCTGTGAACTCATCCAGTTTTCCAACTACTTCATTAATTTCTTTTTCGCTCTTACCTTCACTTCGTAACTTTTCAGCAACGTTCTGTAGCATCTGCTCTTTCATTAGTGTCGAGGTGCTGATACGCGGATATTTCTTATATTCGTCCAGTAGTGCGTTGGTTAACTCAGATGAGCTGGCGGTATCTGGATCAATATGACGTGCTTCACATATTCGCCGAAGTGCCCGGATACAAACCTGCATGTCTTGCATTGTTGGATCAGCTTCAATTTCATGTATCAAAGCTTTCAGATCGACTTGGTTTTCCTCTACTAATTGATGTATTTTAGCATCAGATGCATGAATCACATCCTCATAGTTAAGCCCGGCACTCTCAGCTAAAATTGGCATTGCTGTCGCCATAGCAATCGTCTTATTATTCATCCTACCAGTGTGAACAACTTGTACATCTGTATTGCCCGTTTCAATCGCCTGCAAATATAAATCACCAACCATCTCAGTGTTTGCCAACGACTCTGGCGGTAGTTTGACATTCCTGTCTGGGTGTCCAATCTCTGCTTCAACAACCTCTTCACCGCGAGCAATATTAACAATAACATCAGCCGCAGACACGGCTTCAACAACCTCTGGACTATTAGAATCTGTAAAGGTAATTTCAGGACAGCCCTGCCGTAACTGTTTGGAAAAACGGCGATACGGTACATAAACAATTGAGCGGCTCCTCGGCTCTCTTTCAGGATGATCCGGGTCGGTAAATAAATTGTCCGATACTCTGGTTAGATAGCTTTCATAAGCATCTCGCGTATATTCAATCTTAGGGCTAGAAATTTTCTCCATCTTTTTATTTTAACTTACTTTTGTACTTTTGTCAATTAGCTAATCTGTTTGCTATACTTATATCATAAAAAGTAGGAGGTTTATGAAAGGAATAATTCTAGCGGGTGGATCGGGGACGCGGCTGTGGCCGATTACCAAGGCTATCAGCAAGCAGCTAATGCCAATTTACGATAAGCCGATGATTTATTATCCGCTGACCACACTCATGCAGGCAGGAATTCGCGACATTTTGATAATTACCACGCCAGACGACCAGGCTGGGTTTCAACGACTCCTTGGCGACGGTTCACAGTGGGGCATCAATCTAGAATATGCCGTTCAGCCCAAACCCGAAGGACTAGCCCAGGCCTTTATCATTGGCGAAGAATTTATTGGCGGCGACAAAGTAGCGTTAGTACTTGGTGATAATATTTTTTATGGTGCAGCTCTTGATGATTCGCTACGCGCCTGCACCGACCCAGATGGCGGCACTGTTTTCGCTTATAAAGTATCTGACCCAGAGCGTTACGGCGTTGTCGAATTCGACGATCAAAACCAAGCAGTCTCAATTGAAGAAAAACCCGTTCAGCCAAAATCTAATTTCGCAGTTGTCGGCATATATTTTTATGACAATGATGTTATCGAGATCGCTAAAAAAGTTCAGCCAAGCGCCCGCGGCGAGCTAGAAATTACCTCAATTAACGCCGAATATTTACGCCGTGGCAAACTCAAAGTTCAGACGCTGGATAACGGCGATGTTTGGCTAGACACCGGCACCATCAGTAGCCTAACTGATGCCGAAGATTTTGTTCGTGTCGTCCAAACGCGTACCGGCCAAATTGTCGGCAGTCCAGAAAAAACTGCTTTTCAAAATAACTGGATCAACCGCCAGCAACTTGACGAGATCGCTGCCACGCTCAAGAAATCAGGCTACGGAGAATACTTAAACGTATTGTAATTACCGATGAAAAAAGTTTGTGTCATCATACCCGCCTACAACGAATCTAGCGTCATCAAAGATGTTATTAAAAAAGCCAAAAAAGTTTTCTCAAAAGCCAAAAAAGACTACTCGATTGATATAGTGCTCGTCAATGATGGTTCAAAGGACGATACGCTTGAACAAGCGCAAAAAGGCGGCGCAATTGTCATTGATCATATTTTGAATTCTGGAGCTGGCGGCGCCACCTTGACTGGGCTTGCCTACGCGCGGCAACACGGCTATGGTATTGCCGCCACCATGGATGCTGATGGCCAGCACGATCCAGAAGATGTTTTGGCGGGAATTCGGCAGAGCGATAGCTCTAACACTGATTTACTTATCGGTAGCCGACTCATCAATAGCGAAGGCATGTCTAGGACTAAGGTTTTGGGAAATAAAGGCTTAAGTTTCATCACTTATGCCCTGTTTGGTATTAATGTTACTGATTCGCAATCTGGACTGCGGGTTTACTCGCGAAGGGCAATTGATAACCTCGACTGGAAATCGACTGGTTATGAGTTTTGTTCAGAGATGATTTGGCGTGCCAAACAAGCAGGCATGGTTATTTCCGAATACCCAATTAAGGCAATTTACACCGACTATTCCCGAGCCAAAGGCCAAAACAACTGGAATGCCATCAACATTGTCAAACGACTATTTAAGCAACGCTTAACGGAGTTATTCGAATGAGATATCTTATCCTCGTACTACTCAATGTGCCGATTATTTTAGCAGCATTGATCAATATCATTACTCAGTACAAACTGCGCAAAGTTAGTGTAACGCGCTTTCGTCATCAATTAATTATCTGGATGGTTATCATGGTTGTCCTGATTGGGTCATTTCCTCTGTATAATATTTCGATTGGACATCCACCGCTGGATTCATCAGAATTAAGCTTGTTTGATATTTTGCAAACTACGGCAATTATTTTGTTATTCTACATCGCCAACAACCAGCGCCAGCGTATCGACCAAAACGAGCGCCGACTGCGCGATTTACATCAAGAATTATCGATCAGGCTGTCGAATGAAAAATAGTATTGATATTATCGTACCGTACTGGGGTGAGTTTTCACTATTGAAGCAAACCGTCGATTCAGTGCTAGCACAAACCAGCAAAGCCTGGCATTTGACGATCCTCGACGATCATTATCCAGATAAAACCGCCTATAATTATTACAAAAAGTTAAACGATAAACACATCACGTACATCAGACACCGTAAAAATATTGGTATCACCGCCAACTTTAATTACGCTATTCAACACGCAAGCGCACCGTATTGTATGATCGTCGGCTGCGACGATAAACTATTAACTAGCTACGTTGATACTGCGCTAAAAAACATTGGTGAAGCAGACCTTTATCAGCCTCGCGTACAAATAATCGACGACAAAAGTAACGTATATCTACCGCTTGCCGATAAAGTTAAAAGAATACTGCAGCCTAAAAAATCTGGCATACTGTCTGGCGAAAAACTTGCTGCGTCGCTTTGCTGTGGAAATTGGCTTTATTTTCCATCCATCACTTGGAAAACCGATACTCTCAAACAATACTCATTTGATACAAAGTATAAAATCCTTGAAGACGTCATCGTCGAATTGACCATGATTATTGATGGCGCTTCGCTTTATTTTGACACAACAGAAACTTTTCAATACCGCCGTTTTGCCGAGTCGTTATCCAGCAAGGAAAAAGGTAAAAATGGTATCCGATTCAAGGAAGAGAAAGAAGTCTACGATAATTTTTCCGATAGGTTTAATGAGATTGGCTGGAAAAAAGCCGCACGAGCAGCAAAACTTCGCGTGACATCACGCATTCACAGTTTCCTGTCGCGGTTTTAGCGCTTATCCTATCACTCTATTTTGTCTTTGCAAACTTACGATTAACCGCCCACGCATACAGATTGACGATTATCGATTGCGGCAATAGGTCATACAGTCGCCAGTTTATATCCTTCTTCGCTATTGGCATTTTAGCGTTTTTCCAGGGCGTTAGTTTCAAATATTTACGCCACAAAAAACCAACTGGATTATCGTTACCCTGCTGCCACGGCCTACCGTTCACACCAAACTGCGAATGAATGATCTTCGGCGCGTAGTAACTCTCCATGATTTCATCATAACTGTAAAAGCTCTCGGGCAAGAAACCATTAGCCTTAATGTATTTTTTAATGTCATAGCCATAGAAAACGGTCGAGAAATTATATTCCACGCCGACCTTTTTAATCTTGCCTTTGAAAAACACGTTACATAAATCTTGGTCAGCCACCTCATAATGATTGTGTCGCAAATGCTCGCGCATCTTGGCATCAATCTTATCTTTCATCCATTTTTTGTGATTGATAAGCATGACTCCACAATTAAAGTAACCGTCGGTTGGTTTCAAACCAATGACATCTTTGTGCGCGTTCACCATGGTAGCGTCGTACGACAGCGCCATCACATTACCCTCGAAATCAAGCTCCAGAAGACCATCAAGTGCACCGCTAATCACCGTATGCGGGTTAATGTACAAAATCCGGTCCGTTTTGATATCAAGCTTAGCAAACGCTAACATCTTATACCATGTGATATATAATCCCTTCCAAGCCTTAACGCCAATCTCTTTCAATTCGTCAGGATAACTTGACACGTCAACGAAAGTAATTGTCGCGTTCTTATAATTTCCAACCATTTTGTTGAATTTGTTGATGCTATCTTTTTTGAGTTGATGCCCAAGGTAAAAAATATTGATCTGTTTTAAGTGCTTATTATTTTCTAAAAGCGACACAATGGAAATTGCACTGACTACGGCATAGTTATCGTCACTCTGATATAAAACGTTTAAAATTCCTTTGTTCATAATAAATCCTACTTGTTCGTTGACAATTGCTTAACATATTCTTTCAGCATTTCGGTGTAATCGCTTGGCACAAAACCCGTTTGGCGTAACTTCGACAAATCCATATCGCTGTTGAGCGGCCGTGGCGCAAAGCCTGGTTTACTAGCAGCATACTCCTCGGTAGAAATCGGCTGTACGCGGCTGCGATCATATCCGGCATATTCAAACACGTCAGCGGCAATTTCGTACCACGACTTCACTGGACCTTCGTTAGTTACGTTATATAGTCCATATGCAACTTTATTATCTAAGAAGTATTTAGTAGCTCGAGCAATTTCTGACGCAAAAGTCAGCCGGCCAAACTGATCATTGACGACTTTTGGATTGATGCGCATATCCGCCAAGTTTTTCATGGTTTTTGGCATATTGTGACCATCGCCAACGACCCAAGATACCCGCATGATATAGTGTTTTGGCACCAAGCTAACCGCTAGATCACCAGCAGCCTTACTTTCTCCATAAACCAGAAGAGGCGCAACTACTTCATCGTCTTTATGATTTTTCTCTCGGCCATCCCAGACATAATCTGACGAATAGTGAACAAGTGTCTTGTTCTGCTCAATTGCGATTTTGGCTAGGTTGCGCGGACCATAGGCATTAGCTAGCCACGTCTTGGCGCGCAATTCCGGAGTTTCAGAACCATCAGCATTAACTAAGGCTGCCGCATTTAAGATAACATCGTATTTTGACCAATCAAACGCGTTTATTTGCACTTCATCAGCTATATCCAGCTCTTCCCGCGGCAGTGACTTGGCGTCTGGAAACATGGCACGCAGCGCCTTGCCCAATTGTCCGTTTGCTCCCAAAATTACATATTTCTTACTCATAGCTCCCCTTTATCTTTGTCAGTTATTATAGCATCTTTTAGCGACCGCTTGTAGATAAACAGCAGAAGCGCTACTTGTAAAAAGCTGATCATCATAAAAACCAGCACGCTACCCAACATCGCCAACCGCTCAATCAAACACATAGACACCACTACCGCCAAAATATCCGTGAGTAGTAGTGTGTAAAATTGCCCCTTAAACCGACGCATAATTATCAGCAAATTAACATAAATTGATACAAAAGCGTTCGCCGCCGCGCCAATAACCATAATTGTCAAATCAAGGCGGAAATTATTGATATTGATGCCAAAAATAACGTTAAGCATCCAAACACCAATCAAATAGCTCAGGACAACTGAAAGTACGCCCATCCCAAAAGTTATTTGATTAATCTTACCAACAATTCGCGCGAACTCCTTCAATTTTCCTTTTGCTAATAACTCAGACAAATTCACGACATTCGGCTGAATGATAAACGATATGAAGAGTCCAAGGAGCGTAATTGGCATTGCCATAATTCCAAAATAACCAATTTGGTCAGGATGGGATTTGTCCAAAAAATACCGCGGGATATTGAGTGAAAACATCGTCAAAAACATCACAACAAATACCGCTGAAGTACGTTTCATGATTACGACAGCCTGACCGGCGTATTCTTTGATGAACTTTTTATTCATAGCAATAGCCTCAACACGTCGTACCCATAACACATCGTACAGAAGGATAATGAGCGCATTGACTAGCAATATCGCCAACGTGCCATACATGACATTTTTAGTTACAATATCAACCACTATAAATACCCCAAAACCAAGCATCGCTTTCATGGTTAGTGATATACCAGCGATATACAATTTACGATGGATTTGCAAAACACCATACAACGAATCGGCAATTGATTCTAAAATTTTAAAGGCTACCAAAATCATAATCAAGCCTGTTTTCGTAGCGTTATATCCATTCAATACACAAAACACCACTGCAGAAACTGCCACAATAAGCGATGCAACGAAACGCACAGCGACATAACCGCCGCTGCAAAACTCCCGCTTGACATCAGATGCCTGATAAGTCCGACCACCCCATAAAGAAACCGCCCAAAACACCACTGAAATTGATATTGCAAATGAAAACAGTCCAGAATCGTCAATGCCGTTTAGTCGAGTGATAACAATTAGCAATACTGGAGAGATCGCACTCTGTAGCAATGAGCCTAGTGAGTTCCAGATGTAATCTTTTTTTTTCGACTGCATGTCATTAGTATAGCAAGTTTGCCCAATATACTACTCTACTTTATAATTTTCTTAGTATATGAAAAAATATTGGTCTTTATTCTTATATTTTATTAAAAAGCCTGAAAACGTCTTTATATCTTTGTCATTGTTTTTTGGAGTGTTGTCGGCGGCCACCGTACCTCTGCTATCAATCAATGACGAAGGTGTACATTATATGCGGGCCTATGGGTTATCCCAAGGAAAAATTGAATCAGGAGTTGCCTGTACTTTACCTAAAGAAGTGGTATTAAAAGCAAAAGAAGCAGATGTAAATAATTTCGTAACTAGCTATAAGAAAACTATAAATCGTAGCGATACAGAGACAGGGAAATGCAGCAGCGCAACCGGCTATCCTCCAATTATGCATCTACCGCAGACAATCGGTATTATGTTTGCAAATCTCATACATGGTTCACTCGGAGTAACTATCATGTTCGGAAGATTGGCCAACCTAATATTTTATTCATTTGCTCTTTATTTCATCATAAAATGGGTACGCGTTGGCAAATGGGCATTCGTAGCAACCGGCCTATTTCCGCTAATGATCCATTTGGCAGCGTCTCTTTCCGGAGACAGTATGACAAATATCGCAATTTTTACCGCTATTGCTGCTACATTAAATCTCTTTAGCCAAAAAAGCCCGTTAACTCGACAGCAGCAGTTGCTTATTATTGCTGTAGCCTGCTTGTTAATTCTCACAAAGTCGGTAACAATACTCTTATTATCACCAGTCATTTTCTTGCCGAAGCGCCTCTTCGTTTCAAATGAAAAATCAAAAATATCTTTTATTCCGCAAAAATGGTTGGTTCTCTCAGCAGCAGCAATATTAGCAGGTTTTTGTTTAATAGCGTGGCTTCATGTATACACACAACCCCTACTCACCACTGGCGCACCGCATAATCCGCTTCATAGTAATCCGCTCAAATTTATCCAGATATTATTTAATACCTATCTAAACCCAAACCTGCCCGTATCCGATGATATCCTAAGGGGCGTGATTGGCGCATTCTCTGCTTTTAAATATGGACTGCCGCTTTTTATATTACTACCATCATTTTCCCTCCTCTTCCTCTCTTTCCTTCATTACAACAAGAAAGACCAGGAGTTATTGGGAGAGCAGGCTGGTAAATTGGCAGTGTATAATTTGGCGACAATTGGGTTGTTTGTTTGCGCAGTGTCATATGCTATGTATACAGCGTGGGCCTTATTGCCGTTTAGGTTTGGCGAGGGAGCGTATTATGCGGATGGTGTTCAGGGTAGATATTTTACAGCAACAGCAGTTATGTTAGTGCCAGTAGGGTTATGGCTGCAGAAGTATATTAATGTAAGGACTAAGAATGAAAAAGTATTTAACCTTATTATGTTCTTTGGGCTAGCTTTAGTGCTTGGGTTTTATGTTTTTGAGACGGTGTGGA
>CAJPLU010000001.1 GCA_905371595.1 Candidatus Saccharimonadota bacterium | reverse complement strand
GGGCGGTGAGGACTTCGACAACATTATCGTTAACTATTTCCTGGATGACTTTAAGTCTAAAGAAGGCATTGACCTGCGCAAAGATAATGCGGCCATGCAGCGACTAAAGGATGAAGCGGAAAAGGCCAAGAAGGAGCTATCAACCGTCACTGAATATGAAGTCAATATTCCGTTTATCACCGCTGATGCTGACGGGCCAAAGCACTTTGAGCTGAGCCTAACGCGGGCGAAACTGGAAGATTTGGTGAAAGATCTGTTAGCGCGCCTCGACGGCCCAGTTGAAAAAGCGCTCAAAGACGCCAAACTCTCTAAATCAGACATCCAAAACGTGGTGATGGTTGGCGGTATGACCCGGATGCCAGCAGTGGTTGAGCGGGTGAAGAAATTGTTCGGCAAAGATCCAATGCAGGGTGTTAACCCAGACGAAGTGGTGGCAGTTGGTGCGGCTATTCAGGGTGGTGTGCTGGCTGGCGATGTCAAGGACGTGCTGCTGCTGGACGTGACGCCATTGAGCCTTGGTATTGAGACAATGGGCGGTGTCTCGACCAAGCTGATTGAGCGTAACACCACCGTGCCAACCAGCAAGTCTGAGGTATTCTCGACGGCTGCCGATAACCAGCCGCAAGTGGAGATTCACGTCTTGCAGGGTGAGCGCGAATTTGCCAATGACAACAAGAGTTTGGGTCGTTTTGTCCTTGACGGTATCGCGCCAGCACCGCGCGGCGTGCCGCAGATTGAAGTGACGTTTAATATTGACGCGAATGGCATCCTCAACGTCACCGCCAAAGATAAAGGCACTGGCAAGGAGCAATCGATTACCATCCAAAACTCTGGCAACATGAGCAAAGAAGACATCGAAAAAGCTCAGAAAGAAGCTGAACTCCACGCTGATGAAGACAAGAAAAAGCGTGAAACCGTTGATGCTAAAAACCAGCTAGAAAACGCCATCTACCAGGCAAAGAAAATGCCAGACGAGTTTAAGGATAAGATTTCTGACGACGACAAGAAAGCGATTGACGAGGCGGTCAAGGAAGCAGAAAAGCACAAAGACGCTGACGACAAAGACGAGCTGGAAGCAGCAGCCAAAGCCTTGCAGGATGCCATCATGCCGATCGGTGCCAAAATGTACCAGCAAGCTGCCGATGATAAAAAAGCTGACGAGTCTCAGGACGATAAAAAGTCCAACAAAGACGATCCGGTCGAGGGCGAAGTGGTCGACGAGAAATAGCAGAGTCTAATGCAGGCTAATATAATACCCCAAGTCTCCGGGGTATTATATTTTTCGCTGGACGGCACAGTTGAGAGGTGGAATTTCGGTAGTTGGCGGCGCGCGATAGACTAAGTCGAGGCTCTGAAAGGCGAGCAAAAACGTTATTGCTACTATATCTCGGTGTCTCTTTCGAAAATTTCTCCATGAAAAAGCCCTCCCGTGCTATACTAAAATTAGCATAAGGGGAATTAAGCATGGAATTAATTTTTCTGTTAGTGATTGTCATCGTGATAATTAAGGTGGCGCAGAGAGGTAATAATCGGCTGCCCCGTCAATCCGAGGGTTACCGGCGCGGTTACTGGGACGGCGTGTGCGATGCGCAGAATGGCCGTGCGAAAATTGAAGGTAGCGACGGTCAGGTCAAACTTATTACCGAGAATCAGGCTGTAGCTTCACAATTTGCTGGTTTTGTAGTAACTCGCAACGAATCGAACGAGCCTGATGTAGTATTGCCTACTAATGCTGTGCCAATTGAAGAAGATACAAATATTCCTGACGAAAAGACGCAGATTGTCAAGTGGCTATCTTCAGCCAGTAATAAAGATAAAGAGAAAAATCGTCAAACTACCATCAATGTGGCGCTCTATACGGCATCATTATTGCTAACCGCTGGTATATTATTGTTGGCGCAAACGATTGAACTTTCGGCGCAGCTCAGGTTTGGTTTGGTGTGGTTGTTTATTTTTGTCTATTATGCTATTGGCCAGGTGTTGTATGCCCGATTGCCGATCTTAAAGCCAGCCTCAACGGCGTTTATTGGTACGGCACTGGCTGCTGTGCCGATTGGCGGGTGGAGCATGCATTTGCTTTTGGGGATTGATCCGGCGCTGTGCTGGCTTATCACCTCCTTCATCGGTACTTTCCTATGCGTGGATGCTACGGTCAGGCTCAATAGCCAGCCGCTCGCCTATATTTCGCTGCTGTCGATGTTCACGATGACCACTAGCTTGCCAGCTGTTATGCACGCTCAGTTGGTGTGGTATTATGCTGCGGTGCTATTGTTCGGATGCCTGATGACCTTGGCCGCGTATTTTTCTAGTCGTTTTCCACGCCAATTCACCGAGCCGTTGACGCTGGTTAATCCGTTTATCGTCCCGTCCACTTTGCTTCTTGCTATCGGTTCGTCGGTGCATATGGGAACGCTTGACGTCAGCATGCTGCTGCTCATCAGCGTTATATATTATTTTACTGTTGCCCTCGTCGAGAAATCAAAGGATATGCGCACGTATGAACTAACGACGGCGCGCGTGTTGTTGATGGCGATGACTGCTAGTTTTGCGCTGTACTTATCGAATAGTGACAGGCTGGTTATGGGTGTAGCGCTTGGGGTGGTGGCACTTGGTAATATGATTTGGTCTATCGGGTCTATACGTGTCCAAAAGCAGCCCGACAAGCAGCACGAAATAGTATTGTGGGTTAGTTTTGTCGTGTCGCTGGCCGCTTTCTTGGTTATAGCTGGCGTCGAAAGTCCGCTAAGAGATATGGTCATATTTATCCTGCTGAGTACGATGTCGGCAGTAAGTCTTATGGCGCTTTCATTGCTGCGCCGCGCCCGTTTTGGTGGTATGGTAGTAATGTCTGGAATTTTGTTGGTGCCGGCTGGCGTCAGGCTATTTAGCCTCGACCCCATAACAGCTCTGCATGTACATTATTCTATCTTTATGTTTATGGCTTTCCTGCCGGTTACCTGCCGATTATTAGTTTTGAAACGCCCAAATATTACTAAAAGTCAAGCAATACTAGTGTATGGCGCTGCGGCCGCTTGGTGGTTAATGACGGTGTTTATAGCCTTAGCTTTTTTGACTGCTCATCCAGCGGGAGAAGGTATGCTGTATCTGTCAGATTCGGTGGCGGTTGCTGCTGTCATCATGGGTATCGCTGCGTGGCGTGAGAAAGCTTACGGTTTAGTGATTGGTATTCATGCCTCTTTTCTGGCGATAGCGTTGCTGCTGGCTTCTTATTTCAAGCTGGCTGGCGAAGACCTTGCTATTTTGATGGCGTGGCTGAACGGCTTGTCGTTGCTACTATTGGTAGAGTGGCTGTACAATTACCGTAGCAAGGCGGCGGTTAAGTGCCGCGAATTGTTGTTATATTCTGCTATTGGAGCGGCTGGTCTAATCGTCTTTTCATCTATTCATCCGGCAGTTTGGCTGCCGTTAGCAGCGTTGCTGTATTATGCGTTTTATCGGCGGCGTGAAGATGGTTATCTGGGCGGAGCATACTTAGCGACGATTGCTTTGGTGTTGTTATTCTTGCATTGGCTACGCGTGCCGCTAAGCGACAATTTCACCATCACCGCTTGGGCGACGCTCGTCGGCTTCGGGGTAGTATATTGGTCGTTGGCGATGAATAAGCGAGCGTCAATCACTAGCGATATGACTCTATTGGCTGCTGCGGTACCAGCGGTGATATTACCGATGATAAATCTGTCGACGACATACGAATTGCCGTTCAAAATCTTGGGCTGGTTAGCGGCTGTCGCGGCACTTTATATGGTAGTGTATGCTAAGCGGGATTGGCGGCCGATGGCGATATTGGCGCATCCAAGTTTGGTATTGTTATTCTACTTAACTGCACAATGGCTCGGCGTTAAGCTTGAGTCTATGTCGATCGTTTCACTAATTATCTTTGCGGTGTTTTATGGTGCCGCCGTGACTGCGCGAGCCAAGAAATTATCAGTTTATTGGTATTATGCGTCATTTTGGAGCGCTATCGGCTGGTCGATGACTTTACTGCTGATGGCTATGCCGGCCAGTGTTGCGGCGGAGGCGGTATTACTGGCAACCTTGACGTGGATAGTCAACGGCAGTGCCCTAATAGCTGAGGGGTTGCCGAAGAAGAATATTCCGTATTTCGATTCGGGCATCCTTTTGGTACTGTGCGGTATTTTATTTGCTATCCATATGCTAATTACGCCTGTTCACGACATAGTGGTGCCATACCTGTGTTCAGCAGCAATTCTTTCAGGGGCGGTGATGTCGTGGCGCTGGCTAGGGTATAATCAGATGTCTACTATTGCTCATTTGGTGCTGGCGCTCGCTGTGTTTAGTTTATCTACCCTTGTCCTGGCGCTAAGGGGAGATAATGCTATGGAAATATTGTTCCTAGTCGAGCATTCGCTGATGGTTATCATCGGCTTGGCGCTCGGCAGGCGGCTGATTACTATCTGGGGCGCTGTCGGCGTGACGTTGGCTTTAATTTACTTGCTGTCAGGTTATGCTTATGCGCTGGCTATTCTGGCCGGACTATCGATTATCACGGCAGTGGTAGTTGTGGTGGCCAGGGGGCAGAGGAATAAGCAGAAAAAAGTTGCAAAGAAATAGGGCCCGACTCTGACAGTGAGGTAATATAATCTATACACAGAGACGTTGTTGGTCAGGTTTGATGAGGAAGTATAAAGTCCGAAAAGATAGCGTCTTTCTTTTAGATTAAAGTATATTTTCTAGCTTCAACAATTTAATTTTCTTTTCGATTCCGCTAGCATACCCCGTCAGTTTACCATTACTGCCGACAACCCGATGGCACGGTACGAAAATTGAAATTGGATTGCGCCCGACTGCTCCGCCGACGGCTCGTGCTGACATTTTGGCGATACCGCGTTTCTTGGCGATATTTTTAGCAATTTCTCCGTAGGTAGTGCGCTCGCCGTACGGTATGGTTTGCAAGATACGCCAGACTTCCAACTGAAAAGGCGTTCCATCAAGCTGTATTGGCGGGATTTCTCCAGGATTTTTGCCAGCGAAATACATATCAAGCCAGCGTATTGCCTTAGTGAAAATCGGTAAATCAGAATTTGCGGTATTCTCGCCTAGCTTAGCGTCAAAATGTTTTTGCTTAGCGAACCACAGTCCAGTGATAGCGCTGCCGTTGCTTGCTATGGTAATTTCGTCCAGCGGTGATTGATATTTACAAAAGAAATTACTCATAATAAACGTATTTTAACACAGTAACTCTGTCTAATATTGTATAATATTGTATAATAAACATATGATATTAGAGGTGAGCTTGCAGACGGCGGATGATTTGGTACAGTTTGGCGCGAAGCTTGGCGGCTTATTGCATGGCGGCGAGACGCTCGAACTTGTCGGCGATATTGGCGCTGGCAAAACTACACTGACTAAGGGATTGGCGCGCGGCTTGCAAATTGACGACGAGGTTCAGAGTCCGACGTTTACGATTAGCCGCAATTATGAGGCTGCGGACGGCTTGCGGTTGGCTCATTATGATTTTTACCGCTTACCAGATGCTGGTATTATGAAAATGGAACTTGATGAAGCGATTCATGATTCACATACAATTACTGTGATTGAGTGGAGCGATGTAGTAAATAACGTACTGCCAACGGACGTATTGCAGATCGTCATCCAGGTGCAGCCTGATGATAGTCGCAAGCTAATTTTGAAGAGCAGCGGTGAAAAATCGCGTCGAATTGTGGAGAAATTACGATGATTGTATTGTGGAATAGCGCTGAAATGACGGTGCAATTAACGCTAATTGACGGTGACAAACGAACCGACTACGAATGGGCGGCTGAACGCAATCTCGCACGCGACATGCTAGCTTATTTGCGCGACCGCTTAGCAGAGAATGGAGCTAGTTTTGTTGATATTTCGGGCATTGGCGTATTTCGCGGTCCAGGGAGTTTCACTGGTTTGAGGATTGGTCTGGCAGTGTTGAATACGATAGCGCACGAACAACGTATTCCGATCGTCGGAGTTACCGGCGATGTTTGGCGTGAAGAATGCTTGGCTCGGCTGCAGAATGGCCGCAATGATGAAATAGTTCTGCCTGAATATGGTGCTGAGGCTCGTATCACCAAACCGCGTAAATAGTTGCTTATTTTGTTATAAACGCGGTACAATGGTAATGTCTACGAATGTGACATTGATAAGTTTAAATTTTGATAATTTTGCGGTTTTTTGACTTGACGTGTTGACTAATTACCGCGAAAGAAAGGAAAAATATGGTTGAGGGAATTATTGCCGCGATTGTTGGTATTATTGCTGGCGTGGGCGGTAAAGTGGTATATGATCGCCAACAAGAGACCAAGAGCAAAAATACGGCTGAACAGGTCATAGCGCAAGCTGAGCGCAAAGCTAGCGATATCGTACTTAAAGCTAAAGATGAAGCGCTGCGAATCGAGAAAGAGCGCCGCAAAGAGCTTCAAAAAACCGAGAATCGTCTGGCGGACCGCGAGGAATCGCTTGATAAGAAGCTTGATCAGCTTGATAAACGCAGCGAAAAATTACGCAAGCAAGAAGACGAAGTTGAAGAATTGAAGAATGAGATCCGTGACATTCGTACGCGTCAGCAGGAAAAGCTTGAGAAAATTGCTGGCCTCAAGAAGAAAGATGCCGCTGATAAGTTGATGAAGATGACTGAACGCGACATCAAGGGTGATCTACTAAATCTGGTTGCCAAAATGCAGCAAGACGTTGAAGCTGACGCCGAGGAGCGGGCGCAAACTATCCTCGTCGAAACGATGGAACGCATGGCTAGCGAGGTAACTGCTGAGCGCACGGTCACTGCAGTTAAACTGCCAGACGACGACATGAAAGGTCGAATTATCGGCAAAGAAGGCCGTAATATTCAAGCGATGCAGCGCGTTACTGGCGTGGACTTTTTGGTTGATGACACGCCAGGCATGGTAGTCCTATCGAGCTTTGACCCAATTCGCCGCCAGGTAGCGCGTCTCGGTCTCGAGATGTTGATGAAAGACGGTCGTATTCACCCAGGGCGTATTGAAGAAGTCTTTGCGAAAGCTGAAAAGCAAATCGATAAGGAAACCCAGCGTGCTGGCGAAGATGCGGCGCGCGAAGTTGGCGTTACCGGTATCCCGCGCGATTTGTTAAAGTTACTTGGTGAGCTGAAGTTCCGAACTAGCTATGGTCAAAATGTTCTTAAGCATTCTACCGAGATGGCGCATATGGCTGGTATGATTGCTAGCGAGATTGGCGCTGATGTCCGCACCTCCAAAATAGCGACGTTGCTGCATGATATGGGCAAGGCAGTTACCCACAAAATTGAAGGCAAACATCACCATATTGGTGCCGAGCTGGCCCGCAAAGCTGGCCTGAGCGAGGGTATCTGTCATGCGATTGAGGCTCATCACGATGACATTGAGGCAACTACACCAGAAGCAATAGTTGTCCGTATTTGCGATGCAATCAGTGCCGCTCGGCCGGGTGCGCGTAATATCTCTGCTGAGAATTTCGCTGAGCGCATGCGTGATCTCGAAAATGTTGCGACTGGTTTCCAAGGAATCGAGAAAGCATACGCCATAAGCGCCGGCCGCGAGATTCGCGTGATTGTCACGCCAGAGAAAATCGACGATCTTAGCGCTATCAAGCTAGCACGCGACATCGCAACTAAGATTGAGTCAACTATGCAGTATCCTGGAACTATCAAGGTAAATGTTATCCGTGAAACGCGCGCGGTTGAGTTCGCCAAATAACTACCTTTTTATCTGCCTGCAATTTATAAATCAAAATACTCTACTGTATGACAACTGGTAGAGTATTTTATTGTTCGACTTGACCGAGTAGTTTGCCTGTGATAACGATGCGGCCAGCATCAGAGCCGCCAAGTTCGCAGCTGTATAGAGTCAGTTTTGCCTCTTGGGATGGAGCTTCGATTTCAGTTTGGTTTGGCTTGACGTCGAATATTTTGGTGATTTCGTACGCATAGCGAGCACCTTCGTAATCGACTACAATGTTATCGCCTAGTTTCATCTTATCAATGTTATAAAAAGGCGATTTCTCAACAGTACCCTGCGGTGTTGGCTGGATACTGAAGCGGTGGGCAGCAATAATGAAATTACCGCCATCTTTGGGGTTGCCATGGTTTGGCTGTCGCCATTCGGCACCGCGATCGAGTGCGGTGCGGCCTTTGTCGTAGTGAATATTGACGCCGATGCGCGGTATAACAATACGGTTCTCGCCGATTTTGGCTTTTGGCAGCGATTTAGCATCAATCGGCTTGGTGAAAATCAGAGGCGCTACCGACGGCGATAAGGTCAGCATCATAAAATACACGCCAGTGCTAATCAGGCATATCGCCACTGCAAAAATAGCATATGGACGGCGGTGCTTTTTTTGTTTGATCGAGAGCAACTAACCTCCTAAAACGATTATTCGTTAGTAGTATAACATAATTAGTTTGATATGAAAAACACCTCTTGACAAAGAAAAGGTGTTTTTCGCTTTGTTAGAAGTAAAACCTACAGTTTTATTTATTCGCTAAATGGCTGCGCTAGCGTCAATGATTGGTCATCCTCGGCGATACGCAATAATTCGTTATATTTAGCGACGCGATCGGTTCGCGATAGCGATCCAGTTTTAATCTGGCCGCAACCCAGGCCAACGGCCAAGTGGCTGATTGTCGTGTCTTCGGTTTCGCCAGAGCGATGGCTCATGACGGTGCGCCAGCCAGCATTTTGCGCCATTTTAACAGCTTGAATAGTCTCGGTCAGCGAGCCAATTTGATTTGGTTTAACTAGCAGCGCGTTGGCGGTTTGTTCAGCGATAGCCCGTTCAATCAGCGAGGTGTTCGTGACAAGCAAATCGTCGCCGACTAGCTGGATGCGGTCGCCGAGCCGTTCGCGCAGCAGCTTCCAGCCATCCCAATCATTTTCGGCTAGACCATCCTCGATTGAGACAATTGGAAATTCATTTGTCAAGGCTTCTAGCCAATCAACCATTTCACTGCTTGCTAGCGACTTGCCTTCGCATTTAAGCTCGTAGCGTCCTTCTTGATAGAATTCGCTTGACGCCGCGTCCATCGCAAAGACAACGTCGCGGCCGAGTTCGTAGCCGGCGTTTTGAATGGCTTCGGACAATAAGGCCAGCGCTTCGCGGTTGCCGTTGCGGACGCGCGGTGCGTAGCCGCCTTCATCGCCGACAGTGGTTGGGTAATCATAATTTTTTAGTACTTTGGCTAGCGCATGAAAGATCTCGGTGCCCATTTTGAGTGTGTCTGCAAAAGTCTGCGCACCTTTACAAATGATCATAAATTCCTGAATATCGGTAGCGAAAGCTGCGTGAGCGCCGCCATTGAGCACGTTCATCATCGGTAATGGTAGAACAGGTGTGCTGCTGGTCATTTCTGCGACGTAGCGCCACAGCGGCTGATTCTTAGCGCTGGCGGCAGCTTTAGCGGCGGCTAGGCTGACGCTGAGAATGGCGTTAGCGCCGAGTTTGGATTTATTATCGGTGCCGTCTAAATCGAGCATTATTTGGTCGATAGCAGCTTGGTCGCTGGCATCATGTCCAGCTAGCGCTGGTGCAATGACTTCGTTAACATTGCGTACTGCCTGGTAAACCGCTTTGCCAGACCAGTCAATGCCACCATCGCGCAATTCAAGCGCTTCAGCCGAGCCAGTGCTAGCGCCGCTCGGTACGGCAGCACGGCCAAGCGTGCCGTTACTTAAAGTAACGTCTGCTTCAACGGTTGGGTTGCCGCGGCTGTCGAGGATTTGTCTTGCTTTGATTGATTGAATTGTGAAATCGTTCATAGTTATATTATAGCATTTAATGCAGAAGACTAGACTGTTTGAAATATCACGGATAAAATATTTCGGGCAACTCGTTTTTCGCGGTATAATGAATTTATGGAAGTGCAAAAACAGGGAATTTTAGTTATTAGCCGCCACGCAGAAAGCGAGTGGAATTCATTAGGTAAGTGGACTGGCTGGACAGATGTCAATTTGACAGAAAAAGGCATGCGCGAAGCCGAGCAGCTTGGTGAAATTATTCGCGATATTCACTTTGATGCCGCTTATACTAGCGAGCTCAAACGTACGCGGCAGACTTGCGATAGAATTCTGCGCGGCAAGGGCGACCAGGCGGATCTCGATCGGATTATCGCCAAGCCGCTTAACGAGCGCGATTACGGCGACTTAACCGGCAAAAACAAATGGGAAGTCAAAGACGAGATTGGCAGTGAGGCATTTCAGGGAATTCGCCGCGGCTGGGATTATCCGGTACCAGGTGGCGAGACACTCAAAGATGTTTATGCGCGGGCAATTCCATATTTTCAGAGCGAAATCTTGCCGCGGCTGCAAAGAGGCGAAAATATCCTGCTTGTTTCGCACGGTAATACTATTCGCGCGCTGATGAAGTATCTCGACCAGATTCCTGATGAAGAGATTGGCAAAGTGGAAATGCCGTTTGGCACGCTGCTCGTCTATAAGTTTGATGCTGGTCATCAATTGCCGCTAGATAAGCAAACGCGCACTATAGACATCATCCCGCCGAAGGCTTGAATTACCAAATTTCTTTATGCGGCACGCGTAGGATTTTAGCTAAGGCATATTGGATAAGCCAATAAACAGCTGATACCACTAAGCAGAAATTGCCGACAATAGTCATAACTTGGTGCGGTAGTTTAGGGATTGTTGGTGCAAAGAGTAATAGAATGACTGGCAGAACCGTCAATATTAATTTAATACAAATTATCAGTTTGTACGACAAGTTTAATTTCCATTTTTTTGCTGGTTGTTGTTTTGGCGGGCGGGTATTGGCGGCTATCACGTTGGCTGCCGAATGCGTGATTTTAGCGCCAGTCTTGCCGATTTTCTTTGGCAATCCTATTAGCGTGATTATTGACATAACAATAATTGCAGCAGTAATGGCTATAGAGACAATAGCAATGAATGGAGCGGCATCGCTATAGCATCCAGAGTGGCTCACGACGGGGCGAGGCGCTTGGCGTTCTGGCAGAAAAATCTTTTGTACAGCTTCTGATTGGAATAACGGATATAGTAATATAATTGCCGTCCATGTCCACTGCAAAAATACTGACAAATACCCTAATGTGCCAAAAATATTAACGACTATGCGGCGGCGCGAGTGTTGCTTGCTTTTCATATAGTTATGATAGCATGAGGAGTATGGGAGGGCAAAATAGGACAATAGCAAAACCTGCCGCTCGTCGGCAGGTTCATAATTCAAATGGTCGGGGTGAAAGGACTCAAACCTTCGACCTCACGGTCCCAAACCGCGCGCGCTATCAACTGCGCCACACCCCGATAGATGTGCAAAGCTATTATATATTATTTTGCGAGTTTTTCCTAGTCGTAATATAATCAAAGCATGAAAATATTATTTTGGAAGCATAGTAATGACTATGACAAGGTTTATAGGTGGCTGATAATTGCTGTGCCAGTAGTAGCGGCAGCTCTTAGTTTATGGATTGGCTTGCGGCAGAGTGTTTGGTTTGATGAAACGTATTCGATAATGGTAGCCAAGCGGTCTGCCAGCGAGATTATTCGACTGTCGGCGCTTGATACTCATCCGCCGCTGTATTATCTCATTCTGAAAATTTGGGCGAATGTTTTTGGCTGGAGCGAACTGGCATTGCGCTCGCTAAGCGTGATCTTTTATGGAGCCTCAATTGCGGTAGCTGGTTGTTTTATTAAAAAGCATTTTAATGCGCGAGCAGCCATTTATGTATTAACGATGTTGCTCCTGGCGCCATTATTAATGCGCTACGGTTTCGAAGTTCGCATGTACGCTATGGCGTCGTTAATCGGCGTAGCGGCGACGGCAATGTTGGTACGGGCGCACTCTAGCAAGCGGTGGACTGACTGGCTTATTTATGGAGTGCTAGTGGCGCTCGGTATGTACACGCTATACTACTTGGCGCTTTTGTGGCTGGCTCATCTAGCCTGGCTAGTTGCGATGGATGCTGGTAAGTTGCGTAAGTTTTCGTGGAAAGAGTGTCGTTGGATAGGAGCTTATACATTTAGCCTGTTGCTGTTTCTCCCGTGGCTGTCGTCATTTTTGAAGCAGGTTGGCAATGGTGCGCTCGCGCCAATTGGACAGCCAATGAATCTCGAGCAGTTAATTGGTATTGTTTCGTTTAATACAATATACCAGCCGCTTTGGCAGCTGGGGGTGATTGCCTCAATATTGGTGCTAGCGATAATTTTTATATCTGTCCGCTCGATTGTCATTACTTTTCATATTAAGAAAAAAAACGATATTTTGTGGTTATTAGTTAGTTATATTAGCGTGCCGATAATATTATTGATGGTGATTTCTCTGTATAAACCGATGTATGTCGAGCGTTATTTGGCGCACGTTGCGATTGGCTTAGTTATGCTCGTGGGAGCTAGTCTCGCGCTGTCGACCGAACATGAGAATCGTGAGGTTTGGCGAATAGCCTCACCGTTAGTTCTGCTGGTAGTTCTGGTGGTCGGGGCAACTAACCTCAGCCAGGTTGGCAATTATAACTTTCAGCGTATGCAAAAGCCAAACGTCAACTCTGTTGCTTCTATAGTTAAATGTAGCGAAAACGATGTGGTGTTAGCGGCCGATCCGTATGTGGCGATTGAGCTAGATTATTATCTACCGAATTGCCAGATATACTTTGCTAGCAGTGACCAACATCTTGGCGGCGGTTATGCTCCGCTAGATGGCAATAGCCGCCAAGTTGTCGACACGAAAAAAACATTTACCCGCGCAAAGAATATCTATAATGTCTACTATAGCGATATGAAAGCTAGTCTGCCAGGCAACTATCGCGAGGTTGAAACGATCGATTTATCACCGCTGAAAATCACTAAGTTTAGCGCGGAATAATCTTCATCAAAAATTTGGTTCGCACTGCTAGGTAAATAATTGCAATTACCAAAATCGATAGCGCGAGGTTCTGAGGAACCTCGGCTAGACGGTCAAAAGAATTAAAATAACTAGCTGGCGCGCCATATTGCGGATTGACTATTAGATGCGCTCCCATGACTACGAAGGCATGAATTGAATAGACGTAAAGCGAATTAGTCCCAAACGGAATAAGTAACCAGCCGAGATAGCGTTTAATTTGTTTTTCAAAACGCTGGAAAATCATAAAAAACCCAATAAACCAGAGCAGTGACATAGCTACGCGCGCTGGCGTTAGAGCTAGCTTATCGAAACTGGCCGCTAGGATAGGGCGAAAATTATTAATAGCTGTCGAAAGATTATCGTTTAAGGCTGGCGCGAAAAACTCGGCAAAAACATTGGCGATGAAAGTGATGATAAACATGGTAAAGATGACAGTTTTAGTACGGCGCCGCGTTTTGGCGGACAAACTATTCCACCATGATTTAATTTGCGGTGAGTAAAATCCTAGCGTGAAGGCGATGAAAAAAATAAATTGCCAAGTAAATGGTTGAGTGAATTCGTTAACCGGCTTTGGCGTTAGCAGCCAAACTAGAGTACTGACGGTTAGAACGATGTACCATTTGCCGCGGCGCAGTAGCCAAAGCGCAGCTGGTGTTAGCGCCAAAAATATCGCATATAGACGCAAGTAATCTGCCCAGCCGTAGAATTCTTGCAAGGTAACTATTCTCCAAAATAAACTAAAGATATTGCTATCTAGCGGAGGCAAAGGCGATTTGACGCCGTCGTTACCAACAAAATGCCAGCCGATCGCAATCGATAATATTGTAATGATGATACTGGTTAGATATAGCATGAAACTTCGCCGCCAGATTAATTTAGCAGCGTATCTAAACGAACGCTCTGTTAATTTAGCACCGCGGACAATACCTAATACTAATCCAGAAATAATAAAGAATCCTTCGGCGGCAGTGACGTATAATCTGCTGTCGCCGCTTATGAACACGAGGCCGTTTGGAAAATAACTTAAATGATCAAGTATGATTATCACCAAAAACCAGCCTCTCATTAAATCTAGGCTGACAATACGATTAATTTTTGGTTTTTTTACAGCGCTCATTTTGGTCACTTCTACCAGTATAGCAGGTCCAATCTGGGGATAGCGTTAAAAGTAGTGGCTAGCGCGGGCGTTTTTTGGCGATATTACGAGCCTGTTCAGTGTACTTGTCTTCAAGCGGGTCTAAAACGACGGCGCCGTATTTACGGATTATAGCTTGCGAAATCATCCAATCGGCAATGTGCGGATTCTTTGGCAAGAGCGGACCGTGCAAATAGGTACCGATAACGTTACGATAACGGGCACCTTCACGGCCATCAATATTATTGTTGCCTACACCCTTGATGACGTCGCCGAGTGCTGTGGTATTTTGGCCAAGCGTAGTTAGCCCGGAGTGATTCTCATAACCGATAATTTCACCGAATTCTGGACTTTTGACGATAATATTACCAACAATGCGCTCGTCACCGCCAATTGTTTCTAGGTCAAGAGTACTGATACCAGGAATTATGTCGCCGTCTTTGGTAGTAAACGAGCGGCCGAATAGTTGGTATAAACCGCAGATAACTAACATTGGTAAATCGTCGTCAGCTAATCGTTTGAGTTGAGGGGCAATCTTTTGCAGGTCGTCGCTAATTCGTAATTGTCCAGAGTCCTGTCCACCACCACCGACGATTAAATCAACATCGTCTGGAAAAGCGTCGCCAACGTTATATTCGATTAGTTTGGTAGCAAAACCACGCCATTCTAGCCGCCGCTTGAGAGTCAGAACATTGCCCCAGTCGCCGTAAATGTTCATATCGCGCGGATAAAGTTGCAAGATAGTGATAGATTGCGGTTGTCTTTTCATCGGATTTCCTCCACGTCGGTATAACGGGCTAGTAGTCGTCGTAGTGCTAACATTGCGGTGTAGCTACAATAAATGCGCTTTGGTTGGCGAGTGTGTTTAGTGATAAGTTGGCGCAGTGCAACCGCCAGGTCGGTATCGACAAAATCGATAGATACTTCGTCATATTCTAGTCGCAGAGCCATGTCATAGGCGCGGACGCCAGATACAGCAGTGACGCCTTGTTCTTGTAAGCTATCGAAATCGACATCCCAGAGCCAGCTCATGTCGCGGCCATCAGCGTAAGCATCGTTAATAGCTATCATAGTGGCGTAGTTTGCTGGATCGAACGAAGCTAGGGCCAAACGGAAGCCAGCCGGGTTTTTGACCAATACTAGCTCGCAGGGTTGTCCGTCAATTATTAATTGCTCGCCGCGGCCAAAAGCTGGCTTAATACCTGATAGCGCTTTGAGCATAGAATCAACATTTAGACTATTACCGAGAATTGCGCGCACTAAAGCAACAGCACCGGTGGCATTTTGAAGATTGTAGATGCCACGCAGATTTAGATTCACCGAGTGATCGCTGCCGTTGAAGCCGATAACGGCGTGCTGGTCTTTAAACTCTTCAAGACTGGTGTCGTCAGCGTACAATTTAGCCGCATTTTGCTCGTTACTATGAAGAGAATCATCAGAAGGGAAAGTCTGTAAATATTTTGGATTAACACCAAAACTTCGCAGCGGTGATTTGATGTCGTTTACAAAATCAGGACTACTTAATCGCGGGTCGTCGCGGTTAAGGACTACGCATTTTGTTGTGTTTATTGCAACATTGTGGAGGAGCTTGGCGGTATTGTCAATTTCGCCGAAGCGGTCGAGCTGGTCGCGCATGACATTTAGCAGTAAACAGTAGTTTGGCTTGATTGCTTTTACAAAGTGAACAGCATAGGCTTCGTCGAGTTCAAGCACGGCAATATCGGCGTTAATTCGTCCGTGCAAATCAACTTCGCCTAATAGCGCCGCTGCCACGCCGCGCGTGAAGTTGCTGCCAGTACGGTTGGTGAATACTTTCAGGCCTTGGCTTTCTAGTAATTCGACAACAATTTTGGTGGTAGTGGTTTTGCCGTTGGTACCGCTGATGAGTGCTACGCCCATTGGTAGTTGCTGTAATGTGCGGCTAACAAAATCTGAGTCGATTTTTTCAATTACCAAGCCTGGTAAGGCTGAGCCGCTACCGCCGCGAATCTGTGCAGCTTTCTTGACAGTCTTCCCGAGCATAGTCGTGAGAGTTTGACGCATAAAACTCATTATACCTGTTTTTGGCGCATTATAGTAGCGTCCAAACGCTTTTTGAACTATAATAAAAAGCATATGTTTATCGTGGGCATGATTTCGTGGTGGTATAGCGTTGGTTGGAAGCGGGCAGCAGTAGATGTTTGGGAATCTATCGAGCGATTATACGATACGTTTTCGCTGGGATTATTACTCAAAACACTATTCGCGCCGTGGCGGCAAATTTCAGCCGGGAAAGTGCGCGGACCAATCGGGGTGCAACTACGGGCGTTCTTTGATCGCTTAGTGTCGCGGATTATTGGCGGCTTTATAAGGATAATAACGCTGCTGATAGGTGTAGCAGCCTTGTGCTTGATGCTGTTGATTGGTCTACTACGTTTGGCTATTTGGCCGTTGGTGCCAGCGATGCCGGTGGTAATGGTTGTTGCGGCAATATCGGGGTGGATACCATGGCATCTTTAGGTACTTTTAGGTATGCGTCTCAGCGAGCCAGCGAAGCGCGCTTTGGGCGGCTGCTGTCGCCGATGATTGCAAAAAGCCTTTCATGGTTAGCGTTATTACTGATGATATCGGGTACTATGCTAGTAACTATGGAGCGTCTGTCGCTAGGCTGGCTGTGCGGTGCTCTGGCGGCAGTATTATATATGGCGGTGAAATTTTATAATTGGCACGTTCACGATCTGCCAGCTGGCAGGGGCGGCTCAGTTGATGATTTGTTAGCGGGCGACGTGTTAGGCCGGTTGTCGCGAGAACCGAGCGTACGAGAGATTGCTAAAGTAATTGGTGAGGTGCCAAGCGGCCAATTCATGGGGGTGCGGCTTGGTATGACGCCGTCATTTTTAGCTACTATCGCTGAGGGTTCGACGATTTCCGTTGACAAACTGTGGAGTGTAGCTGACGACATTCGCCAAGCCAATCAGCTAGACCGTATCAGCGGTGCCGTATTAGCTACAGCACTAGTGAGGAGCTTTCCGAATTATCAATCAATAATAGCGCAAACTCATTTAGGAGATGAAGATTTGGATGCTGGTATTTTGTGGCAAGAACATTTGATGGAGATCGTTCGGCATTTTGGCCAGCGGCGGCGGACTGGCGGCTTGGCGCGTGATTGGTCGTTTGGCTGGATTCCGCATCTTGAGCGATTCGGGCAGAATATCAGCGAGCAAATTGGTGCTAGCCGTAATACTTTGTCGATTGACATACCATCGCATGTTCAGGTGATTGATCAGCTAGTGGAAGCTTTTGGTACTGGCGGGCGGCAAAATGCGGTTCTTATCGGCCAAGCTGGCGTTGGTAAAACATCAGTAATTCACGCTTTCGCGGAACGAATTTTGGATGCTGATGCAAATGTACCCGAAAATCTTCGCTTCCGCCAGATCTTCATTCTTGACTCGGCATCGCTGATTGCGGCAGCGCCAGGCCGCGGCGAGCTCGAAAACTTAATCATGCAGGTTTTGGGCGAGGCCTATAACGCTAAAAACATCATTGTTTGCCTCGATGACGCGCAGTTGTTTTTTGAAGAGGGCGTGGGGTCAGTAGATTTAACAAATGTTTTGCAGCCGATTTTAGACGCTGGCAGGTTACGCTTAATTTTAAGCATGGACGAACAGCGCTATCTCGAAATTAGCCGTCGCAACCCGTCGTTAGCTAACTCGCTTAACCGTATTAATGTCGCCGAAACCAACGAAGCAGAGACTAAAAAGGTTCTGCAAGAACAGTTGATTGCTATTGAGTTCAACCGCAAAGTTACTTATATGATCCAAGCGATTAACGAAGCTTATCGCTTGAGCCAGCGTTACATTCACGATATAGCCATGCCTGGCCGGGCGCTTAAATTGCTAGAGTCGGCGGCTAGTTTCAGCGAGTCTGGTATCGTGACTATGAATTCTGTACAGCAAGCAATCGAGCGGACAATGGACGTTAAAGTTAGCGTAGCTAATACGACCGAAGACCGCGAGCGGCTGCTACATATGGAGGATCTAATTCATGAACGAATGGTTAATCAAGTTCGCGCTGTTAATGTCGTTAGCGATGCTCTGCGCCGCGCTCGCGCGGGTGTGCGTAATGAGAATCGGCCGATTGGTACTTTTCTGTTTTTGGGGCCGACTGGCGTGGGCAAGACGGAATTATCAAAAGCGCTGGCCGACGTATACTTTGGCGGCGAAGGCAAGTTAATCCGCTTAGATTTGAATGAGTTTGTTCGCTCTGAGGATGTCGCTCGTTTAATCGCTGATGGCGCAGACGACCCGATGAGCTTGACTGCGCAAGTAATGAAGCAGCCCTTCAGCGTGGTGTTGCTCGACGAGATCGAGAAGGCTGCGCCAGAAGTGCTAACCACGCTGCTGCAATTACTCGACGAAGGGATTTTGCGCGACGCCAAGAACCGTGAGATCAGCTTTCGCGATGCCATCGTAATTGCTACTAGCAATGCTGGCGCTGATAGGATCCGCGAATATATCGAGCGCGGCTATCGGCTTGAGCAGTTTGAACAGCAGTTTATCAACGAATTAATTAGTTCGAACCAGTTTCGGCCAGAGTTTCTCAATCGCTTCGACGAAATTGTGCTCTTTCGTCCGTTTACGCCGGCCGAGTTGGTGCAAGTGCTTGATTTGATTCTGGCTGGCGTCAACAAAACTCTATTGCCGCAAAAAGTGTCAGTGACTGTTGATGACGACGCGAAACAGCTTCTCGTTCAGCAAGGATACGACCCGCGGCTAGGCGCTCGGCCGATGCGCCGCGTTGTTCAGAAAGCGGTGGAGAATACTATCGCTAAGCTCATGCTATCGGGGGCGGTCAATCCGGGCGATTCGGTGAACATTGATGCCGAGCAAGTACGGCGAATTTTTGAAGAATCTGAATCGCAAGTAGTTCCATTGCAAGGCGATGTGCCTAACCAGCAGAACCAAGCTTAAGAAAGTTTTCTAACAAGAGTTTTGGCGGCGCGGCGATTGATAGGCGCAACAATACCAACGGCAAGCGCGCCAATACCGCGCACGAGCGCCCGTGCTTTGGTTCTGTAGCGTTCTTTTTTGCTGAGGGACGTATTAGTGGTATCAAGCTGTGGCGACTCGGACCAGAATGCTAGCCGCACCGCTCTGACGCCGAGTGCCAAGCCTCGCTTTTTATTGCCGGCAAGCGTCTCGGCGTAGCTGGCTCGAGCGGTAAAATTAATATCATATTGATCAATACGATTTAGTCCGTCGGCATGTTTGTGCGAATTCTTGAGTTTCTCTAGTCCGTAACGAAAAGTTTCAACAGTCTTGGTATTATTTTCTGGAGTATCAAAAGTTTCATCGCTTGCTATGCGTGACAATTGCATGGTTGCCAGCATGGCTGCGCTAGCTCCCAGTTCGCGCAGCGTGCTGCGATTTGGTTCTTGTTCAGCTAAAGTTTTGTGTTGATCAACTGCCTTAGTAAGCCACTTTTCAGCTTCTTCGTAGTTGCCTAAATGTCTATAGGCATTACCCGCGTCGCGCGCCATCCGAGCCTTTTCGGATGGATCTGACGTTGTATCGTATGCCATTATCGCTAGTGTCGCAGCAGGGTAATAGGGTCCATCGCGAGTTGCTTGCGCGGTCGATTTTGAAAGTTCGCCAAAATCCAACTCGCTGTCTTTAGTCTCCATACTTATATTATAACACGAAAAATTATCTAATGCAAGGCATGCGTTTCGTATTTTTGCCGGCAATTATCCCACTAGTCGCCAAGGCTTATTTTGATAGTGACGTAGCTAGTTGGCTCGTGGTCGAATTTATTGGCGTCTACTTTGGCGTACGGCTTGGCTATCTCGGAGGTGCCGTATGTATAATCTTTATGCAGCGCCTGCGGTATAACGCTCAGGTATAAAATATGGCCGTTAGTATCCTTGAACGTATCGCTTTGAACGATAGTATCTTTATCTTTCGTACTGATAAGCGAGAAGCCAGCCTCTTTAATTTTTTTGGTTAAATCCATACGAGTTTTACTTACGGAAGTATTATGTCCATACTCTGTAGTGATAGACTTATCATTTGAAATATTACTTTTATAAACCGCCAGTCTATAAGATTTATCTAGCTTCAAATTGCTATATATACTATGAATTTGGTTATAGCGGGCAGTGTTGGTGTATTCTACGACCATTCTGTCGACTAGATATACGCTCATAGCTGTTAGCCAAAAAAGCACAAAAACCAATATCGCATACACCAGTAAGCTTCGGCGCACCATGAAGTGAGTGTCTGTTTTTGTAATGTGTTTGACACGCTGCTTGCGAGTCTTCTTGGGAGATTTATTTGCCTTGGTAACCATAAACATAGTGTAGCATACCGATACGATTATTGGCTAAGTATAGTTGTGGTGACAGATGATCCGCTGATTATCGCGCCGGATAGCAAAGGTTGTTCCGTGGCTCTATTTGGATCAAGCGGTTGGCGGCCTAAATTGTTGATGCTATCAACGAGGCTAGGGAAATTCTTTGCCAAATCATTGTACGGCCTGCCATCAGGTATCGTACTATCGGTGGTGATGAATACCCAGCCGGCATTGCGCTGGCGCGATAAATTGATTATTTTTTGGTAATCGCCAGCCTTTGCGGCATAAATCGTATGGAAAATACGATGGGAGTTTGCTGGGTCGTTTTCAAAGGCAGAGTAAGCGGTCTTATAGTTATTAATATATTCGTCAGCAGTGCCTTCGTTAGTCATGAAAATATCGGCGTATGGTGCAATTGCGTCGGTGATATGAGTACCAGGATTGGCGACGACCAACTTGTTGCCGTAAGTGCTTTTCGTGTAGTTGTATAATTCTGCCATGTAAGCCGTTGCGCTGTTATTTCTGGATGATATCTCGTCGAAGTAGAATCCGTGAATTTTGTCCGCTCCGTAAAGTTCAATGAACTTAGCCATGGCGGCTTTAACTTCGGCAATTGGGCGAGTCTGCTGAACAGTGCGAATGTAAGCGACAGTCTTGAAGCCAAGTTCGGCGTTTCTTTTTAGCAGCCGCACATAACCTGGGTCGAGTTTAGCGTCAGGGTTGCCGTCTGCCATGATGAGTGTGTACGGGATTTTATTGCTGCCTGCTGCATGAACAGCTTTCCAGTAGTCAGAGAACTCGCTACCGCCAGCTTTGGCGAGCGGATAAACGTATGATAGCATAAAGACCGATTGAGCATTGACTGTAGTAGAAGGGTTGGTGTTTGTTTTATTGACCATGCCAGCGACAGCGTTGCTAAGAGAAACGGTGTAAGTTTTGCCTTTACCGCCAGTGCCGGCATTGGTGTCAATGTAGAATTTGGCGCTGGTTTCTCCGGCTTTAATAACCACTCGCTGGCTGTCCCAACGGATGTTGAGATTGTTCGGATTGCTAGTATTGTGCGTGATCTTGATATCCGCGCTAACATCGGTACTGGCTGCTTTGTCTAAAGTCGCCGTGTAAACAGCGGTTTCGCCTTCTTTGACGCTGGCTGGTCCATGAAGAGTAATTTTTGGCGCAGTCGCAGCAGGACTGATTATCCCCGCGCCAGTGCCGCCGCCTGAATTATCGACGACTGACCCGCTAAATCCGCTGGTGACGCTCTCTTTATGTCCTTTTTTGTCGGTGTAACTGGCTTGGACGATGACTTGCATGCCCAGGTGGTCTCTGGTTTGTACGAGAGTTTTGCCAGTTCCCAGGAATTTGCCGTAAAATTCGTACCACCTGTAAGTAATACCGCTCTCTGGCACGCCATCAGCATCGGTAATGTGAGCAGTGAATAATTGTCCGACTCGGTTTATTCCGTCGATGGTGACGCTACCATGGTTATTATTTGATGCGGCGTTGCCGACAGCTATCGTAGCTGAGCTAATTAAATCTTTCATTACGTTTTTGTTGTTAGCATGAGTTGTTTTGACGGTGATTTTTTTGCCAGCTTCGGCTGGTGTCAACTTGTACGAGAAATAGCTGGCGCCAGGAATAGCCGCGCCGTCGGCAAACCATTGATAATACCGTATACCGCCGTCTTTCAACCCGTCAGGATCGTCGATTTGCGCGATTAGGGTTGAGCCGACCTCTGCTGCACCGACGATTTTTACAGCTGCCTGCGTTGGCTCGGGCGTTGGCTTAGGCGGCTTGGACGGATTGGGCGGTGTAGTCGGTTTGTTATTGCCGGGCTTAGTGGACGGAGTATTCGCAGGTTGATGGTTAGCAGCATTGTGAATTGACGGTCTGCCCGGCGACGCTATTTGGCGGTAATGATAAGTATTGTGATTCTTGACAACCGAGACGCCATTTTCAGTCGTCTTGGTAGAATCACTAGGCGAACTGTTCGTGGACTCGTCAGTCTTGGTCTGGCTAGTCTCGTTCTTGCCGTCCGGGTTCGAGCTTGGTTCTGAATCCGAATCTGGTCGCTGCGGCTTGCTATTTTCGTCGTCTACTTGAGAAGTAGTACTACGGCTAGGTCCTTGATTTGTCTGATTATGCTGGTTCATGCTAATCAAACTGGTAAACAGCCAGTACAACAAAAATGCTGCTAGTGTAGCGGCCAATATCCCGATAACAACTTTTATCTTTCTATGGTTTGCTTGTTGGTTTTCCATATTCCTCTCCTCAGAATACAATACTTCAATTTAAGCATAGGCGATATGGAAAGTCAAATAACGAATTAATCGATCAAATTAAAAATAGACAGCTGTCATTGCTGCTATCTTTGGTACCCCGCACAGGAATCGAACCTGCAACCTTTGGTACCGGAAACCAACGCTCTATCCAGTTGAGCTAACGGGGCACGTTTGGTGCGCCCGGCAGGATTCGAACCTGCGACCCCTTGGTTCGAAGCCAAGTACTCTAATCCGCTGAGCTACGGGCGCCTATCGCAATTATATCACATATTGTATAATCAAACTATGAACATACAGCAGGACATCTCTCTCAAAAAGCTTACAACTATGCAGCTCGGCGGCTTGGCTCGGCAAATTGTCGAGGCTAGAACTCGCGCCGATATCGCCGAAGCAGCACGCTATGCTCATGAGCACAATCTGGATATATACGTTCTCGGCGGCGGCAGCAATACGTTAGCGCATGACGAGGGCTTCGACGGACTTATTATACTCAATCGCATTCCAGGTTTTGAAGTTGTTGACGAAACTGACGATTTGGTGACGATTGTAGCTGGTGCTGGCGAGGTTTGGGATGACTTCGTACGGCGGACGGTCGAGATGAATCTCAGCGGCGTGGAGTGCCTGTCGGCGATCCCTGGTACGGTCGGTGCGGCGCCAGTTCAGAATATCGGCGCTTATGGACAAGAGGCTGCTTCGACGATTGTCTCGGTCAATGCCTACGATACGCGCGATAACCAATTTGTAACTATTAGCAATGCTGAGTGTGACTTTGCATATCGTCATAGTATTTTTCGCGGTCGTTGGGCGGGGCGCTATATCATAACGTCAGTGACGTTTAGCTTGTCGCGGCATCAATCTCGACCGCCGTTTTATGCAGCGATTCAGCGTTATTTAGACGAGCACGATATTCACGATTATTCACCGCAAACATTACGCGAAGTTGTGATGAAGATTCGCTTTGATAAGTTGCCCGACCCGAAAGTCCGCCCAAACACTGGTTCGTTCTTCAAGAACGCTGTTGTTTCGGCTGATAAATTATCTAAATTGCAGCAGAAGTATCCTGATGTCCCGCATTATGATATGTCGCATGATACATACAAAATTCCAACTGGCTGGCTAATTGATCAATGCGGGCTCAAAGGTACGCTTCATTATGGTATGCGCGTCCACGACAAAAACGCGCTAGTCCTTATCAATGAATCGGCACAGAGCTATGAAGATCTAGCGCAAGCTCGCCAAAAAATTATTGACACCGTTTACCAAAAATTTGGTATCACCATTGAGCAAGAGCCGTTAGAGATACCTGGCAAAAACTCAGAAAAAGCATAGCCATTTTATAAATTGTGCGCTACAATTAAGTCATGAAGCGTAAAGAGGGCGGGTTTACTATAGTTGAAGTGGTTATTGCAGTTACCGTCATCGGTGTGCTGCTGATAATTGCTATGACTACGTTCAACGGCTTGACGGCGAAAGGCCGCGATGCAACCCGTAGAGCTCGCGCTGAAGCCATGGCTCTAGATCTTGAACGTTATTATAAATACAACACTACTTCCAGGGGGCATGAGTACCCAACTGGCAACGCGCTGTTAGCTGATATAGGCAAATATTTTAGTGACACTACAGTTGTGCAAGATCCCTCCCGTTCTGGCAATAGGCTAGTCAAGGGCTGCCCGGCGGCTGGCCCGATACCAGCCAGCTGGGGCTGGACGGACGAGCAGAAAATGCTCTATAGGTATTGTGCTCAAGACAGAGAGAGATCCGACTGCGATAAAATTTACGGCGCTTCGGGTAAGGATGTTTGCGTCGGTTTCAGAATATATTACTATAGCGAATCAGATAATGCGCTTTATCAGGTGAACAGCATATGGTCAAGGTGAGAACGGACGAAGGTTTTACAATTGTTGAAGTGGTAGTTACGCTGTTATTTATTTCGATAATATCGCTTGGTATATTAACGATGCATACCCAGGTTAGTATACTCTCGATTATCAACCGCCAGGATCAAAAGGCTAGTTATTTAGCGTACGATAATATGCGTAAATATGTCAACGGAGCTCCGCCAACGTGGTTTTTGTGTACCGATCCGCTGCCAGGCGCTGTGCAGCAGGTATTGCTTGATTCAGAAGGGCATATTAGCGAGTTGCCTGGAACTACCAAGCAAAAAGTTGTGGCATCGGCGCCGTATGGTTGCGGCGACACCGTCAGCAGTTTGGGTATGCCGATTCGTGTTGAGTCTGTAGTAACATATGGTAATGGTAAGAGGGTAACCCATGTTGCATATGCGGCATTCTAACCAATCTGGATTCACTATCGTAGAGCTAATGGTGACGACGGCCGTTATGTTTATAGTGGTCGTAATATTTGGCGGTATTATATCAGCATCTTACCGCCAGGCTATAGCAGCAGATGCGCTTGCTTCAATGACGCGTGACATGCACGTGACGATGGACGCTATCGAAATGGATGTTTTGGCTTCAGTCGAGATCGCCTCTACTTCTAGAAGGGGTGATATGAATATGATCGATCGGTATGGATATGGCGCGGTGAGTACTCCTGCGCCTACTCTGCAAACTTGGAAATATTTTGGCGGAGGTAGCAACAAACGAGCCTTGCTCTTGATACAGTATGCGACCAATTTACGGCGCGGGGCAGGCTCTCGCGAGGTAGTTTATGCTGCAACAAAAAGGTTTAATTGCAGTACAGAAAGACGTCTCCAGCCAAAATACAGACAGATGGTAATCTACTTCATGCGGGACAATACATTGTATCGAAGGGTTATATTTGATGATATAAAAAGCGAAAGATATAAAGCCCTTGGCGTTAACGCTTCTGCTATATGTGGTACCGGTGATGAAAATAACGAATTTTGGCGCAAGATCGCAGTACAATCCATACCTCCGCAGTCATCCGAATTTACTGGCGGTGCAACGCCAGGGCGATCGCTTTATCGCGACGAAACAATTGCTCGCAACGTTTCGGCATTTGATGTTCAATATTTTAAGGATGATATGCCAATAGCCAACCAATACGATGCTGCTCACAGTTCCGACCATATGTTTGAAAATGCTAACAAGGTTAAAATTGATATAACAATTAGTCCTCCTGTGGGGGGAGTGTCTAAAATATCTCAGTCATTAACTGTTCGGAAAGGAAATGAAGAATGATTCGCTTTGATAAGGGCTATTCTCTAGCAGTAATGATTATAATGACAACATTTATATTGGCGGTGCTAGCGGCTGCATACCGCGTTACTACGCGTTCGTATATTTATTCTCGCGAGGAGTATTATTATAAGCTGGCTCAAGAAGCTGGCGAATCGGGGACGGCGGCAGCTAATGCGTGTCTAGATATGAACAACTGGAAACAAACATGGGGCCATGTTGCTGGAGCTGCTGGCTTGTATCTAACGCCAAGCAGCGACTGCAAAGGTCAAGACGGCAAGATTCCGACCAATAAATACGTTATGAGTGAAGGTTCGATCCGTACGATTTTCGCCGTTGGCGACCTTAATTTTCATGATGATCATCATTCGGATGTCTCGGCTATTGGCAAAACACAGCTTGTGGACTCTGGCGGTATGGTTTTGCGAGAATACACTGTTTCGGTCAAAAAACTTATCACTCGTCCCGGTCTGATTGCGACGAAGTCTTCTAGCGGTACATATCGAACGTGCGGTATTTTGTCTAATAGTATTTGGTGCTGGGGTAGAAACCGCTACGGACAGTTGGGTAATGGTAGGTCAGTTGGCGGTAATCCTAGTAAGCCAGCGCAAGCTGCGCTTAGCGTTGACTCCGATATACCCGTTAAAGTAGTCAAGCAAACAGGAGTTCTCTACGGCAAGAGAATCGATAATTTATTTACCGCCCAGTATCATAGCTGCGCTCTAGCTGAAGGTAAAGTTTATTGCTGGGGTTATAACGGTACTGGTCAGCTTGGTAATGGACGATCTGGCGCAGAAGAACATTCAAATGTTCCTATTGAGGTTAAGGGGGCGCTGGCTGGTAAAACGGTAACTAGTATCGGCGGTTCGTATAATACTTCGTGCGCCATTGCTGGCGGCAAGATATATTGCTGGGGCGAGGGTTTTCACGGCGTGACTGGTACTGGTGACAATACAAAGGTGCGCCCATGGCCGACTTTAGTTAAATCAGGTGTTTCTGGCGGTCTGCCGAGTAATTATACGGCAACTGCGCTAGCGACCAGTGGTACGCGGTCGATGAATATGTGTGCTATAGCGAATGGTCTTGCCTATTGCTGGGGTCAGAATAATGTTGGTCAGATTGGCAATAATACATCTGCCCCTGCCACTCAGCCAGTCTATAGTCCTATGAGAGTTTCTGGTTTGACCAATGTAACGAATATATCACAGGACGGATATTTGGCTCAAAGCGGCGAGGCAGACAGGTTTACTCACGTATGTGCTGCTGCTAACGGCGAGGCGTACTGCTGGGGTAATGGTCGCGCTGGGCAATTAGGTATGGCGCATATCGGCTATATTGCCAAAAAGGCTACTCCAGTTAAAGTTGATCGGCCGGCAGGCTTGTCGCCGTCAGATAAAGTGAAGAAGGTTGAAGTAGGCATTTGGCATTCATGCATGCTGATGAATAGCGGTAGAGTGTTCTGCTGGGGGACTAACGCTTATGGTCATTTGGGGGCGAATCTTGCTCCTGGCGCGCTTCCCAACAACCGATCGGTAAAACCGATAGAGATATTGGTTGGCCCAGGCGGAATTCCGGCAGGGCAGCGGATAATTGATCTGGCTGCTGGCGCTAACCGTGGTTGCGCAGTGGTGGAAAATGGACATTCGTACTGCTGGGGCTTGAATGATGCCGGGCAAATTGGCGACGGTACCCATATTGATGCCCGCGCGCCAACCGAGTCACTGTTCCTGCGCCCGACGCAGAATCGCTACATCTATTAAAAAACCACTTGCGCTTTCGTTATCGGTGTAGTATTATCAAATTACAATTAACTAACATAATAAATAGGGGGCACATTACTGTGACAACAAAACAACTTAAAAACCGAGGTTTCACCCTTGTCGAGCTCTTGATTGTGATCGTCATCATCGCGATTTTGACGGTGATTTCACTGATTGCTTATAATGGTATTCAGAACCAGGCAAAGACTTCAGCGTCTCAGGGTGTCGTCAAAAATGTTGCTGATAAGGCGCAAATCTACAATACAGAAGAAAATGGTTATCCAGAAAAGATTGCTGATATGTCCGCGTCTGGAAAGAGTGGTAAGGCATGGTATTTTGAATCTCAAGCCTATACAGAAACTGGAGATACAGCTCCAACTACAGCTCCAACTGGAGAAAACGCAGCTAAACAAGTTGCATACAAGGTATGCAAGGATGCTCACGGTAATAAAGTAGGCGCTAAGATTTGGGGTTGGAACTTCTCTACCAACGACAAAATTGAACGAACTATTGGCACTGTTGAGGGCTGTTAGTCTAACTATATTGTTGATAAGCACCCTGGTTTTATCCAGGGTGCTTTTTGATTAGGTGAATAGTTAGAGCAGCTTATTATAGATGATACATTACCTATGGGTCTTTATTGCAGATCTATTGTATTAGAGTTGTTCTAAATTATGACAAAACTCCCTTACCTCCTCGCGCAAAACTCCTAATTCCCCTTCGTCCTCGCGGGCGTCAATCGCTTGTTTGATCCACTCAGCGATCCGTGTCATGTCGTCGGGCTGACAGCCGCGGGTGGTGATGGCGGGCGTGCCTAGGCGAATGCCGCTGGGCCGGAACATCGGCAGCGGGTCGTCGGGTACGGCGTTGGCGTTTAGTGTCAGACCGATCTTATCGATAGCGATCTCGGCAGTTTTGCCATCGATACCAAAACTCTTGTTGATGTCGGCTAATATCAAGTGATTGCTGGTGCCACCAGTCACTAATTGGAAGCCGCGTTTCTGCAGCTCCTCGGCTAGCTGCACGGCGTTAGCGACGATATTTTTCGCGTAGTCGCGGAACTCGGGCTGCAGCGCCTCGCCAAAAGCTACTGCCTTGGCAGCGATGGTGTTCATATGCGGGCCGCCTTGCATGCCTGGGAAGACTGCCCGATCAATTAGTGTCGGGATGTTCTCGAGCGTTTTGGTGGGTTTTTTGAGCGGACTAGTCACCTTGCCCATACTGAGTATTAAGCCGCCGCGAGGGCCGCGCAGTGTCTTGTGGGTGGTAGTAGTCATAACATGAAAGCCGTAGTCAAGCGGATTCTTGGCTACGCCGCCAGCGATCAGCCCGGCAATATGCGCTACGTCGGCCATCAGCAGACAGCCGTCGATTTCGCGGCCGATTTCGGCAAATTTAGCCCAATCCAGTTCGCGCGGGTAAGCGCTAAAACCTGCTAGAATAATGCGCGGCTGATGCTCATGTGCTAAGCGGCGAATCTCTTCGTAATCAATCTCGCCGGTTTCGATATTTTTCATTTTGTACGGGACGAAGTTGTATAAGTTAGCGCTGCGGGTGACAGGCGAGCCGTGCGTCAGGTGCCCGCCATGGCTCAAGTCCATCGCCAAGATAGTATCGCCTGGCTGGCACCAAGCACTATAGACCGCTTCGTTAGCTGGCGCGCCGCTGTGCGGCTGGACATTGGCGTGGTCGGCGCGGAATAATTTTTTGGCGCGGTCAATAGCTAATTGCTCGACGCGGTCGGTGAATTCTTGGCCGCCGTAATAGCGTCGGCCAGGGTATCCTTCGCTGTATTTATTGGTAAAAACGCTGCCAAGCGCTTCGCGAACGTTTTTGCTGACGTAATTTTCGCTTGGTATTAATTCCAAACCGTCGCGCTGGCGCTCCTCTTCGCCAGCGATGCAAGCGGCAACTGCGGTGTCTGTCATGATTATCCTCCTTTTTCTTATCTATATTTTAGCACTTATAATCATTTACTGTAACGTTTTGAAATAGAGTTGGTTGCGATTAAATTTCTTGACAATATATCATATCAGGTATATTATGGTGACATGAAAACGGCGAAGTATCTCAAAAACATCGGCGCACTCATCCAAGAAACGCGCCAAGCACGCAATATGACTCAAAACGAACTGGCAGAGGAGCTTGGCACTAGCCAGTCGGCAATTAATCGAATTGAGAACGGCAAGCAGAATATTAGTCTCGAGATGATCGCGCGTATCGGCGAGGTGCTGTCAAGCGAAATAGTACGGATTAATAGCTCGGGCAAAACTAACTTTCGCATCAACGGCGGCCGGGAGCTGCATGGTGAAATTGAAATCAAAACTAGCAAGAACGCTGCTGTTGGATTGCTGTGTGCTAGTTTGCTCAATAAGGGCAAGACGACGCTGCGCCGGGTAGCACGGATTGAGGAAGTTAATCGAATTATTGAGGTTCTGGAAAGCATAGGCGTGCGATGCCGCTGGATTAGCGAGCACGACCTCGAGATTGATCCGCCGAAAGCCTTGCAGCTCGACAGTATGGATGTTGAGGCCGCCAAGCGAACACGCAGTATCATTATGTTTTTGGGTCCGCTATTACACCAATACGAGACGTTCAAGATACCGTTTGCTGGCGGCTGTAGCCTGGGCACGCGGACGGTTGAGCCGCATATGGCGGGTCTAGCACCATTTGGTTTGAGTGTTGAGGCGGCCAACGACAACTATATTGCCACAGCTAAACCGCAGCGAGTTGATCGAGTAATTATTTTGACCGAGCGCGGCGATACGGTCACCGAGAATGTCGTTATGGCGGCGGCGCTTTATGATGGTACGACTATTATTCGCAATGCTAGCCCGAACTATATGGTGCAAGATGTTTGTTTCTTTCTAGAAAGGCTAGGTGTCAAAATAGAGGGCATCGGTACCACTGTTCTCAAGATTACTGGCAAAAAATCAATTGACTGTGACGTCGAGTACTTCCCAAGCGAAGACCCAATTGAAGCGATGAGTTTCGTGGCGGCTGGTGTCGTGACTGGTTCAGAAATTACTATCAGGCGCGTGCCGATTGAATTTATGGAGCTAGAGCTAGCGACTTTGGCGGGTATGGGTCTGCAGTACGATATTTCCGAAGAGTACATGGCGCGCAATGGTTGCACTCGTCTAGTTGATATCGTGCTTAAAAAATCCGAATTGCATGCTCCGAAAGATAAGATTCATGCTCTGCCGTTTCCGGGCATCAACATGGATAACCTGCCGTTCTTGGGATTATGCGCCACGGTAGCCAAGGGCCGCACGCTGATCCACGATTGGAGCTACGAAAATCGAGCAATCTACTTTACTGAACTGACTAAAATGAATGCCCAAGTAAATATGGTTGATCCGCACCGGGTTTATATCTCTGGCCCGACTCGCTGGAAGCCGGCTGATATCACAGCGCCAGCCGCACTGCGTCCGAGCGTGGTGATTTTGCTAGCGATGCTGGCGGCGCCTGGCAAATCGGTACTGCGCGATGTTTACAATATCAATCGCGGCTACGAAGATATTGCTAACCGCCTGAACTCGCTAGGTGCAGATATCGAAACCGTTTGGGAATAGTGACAATCAAGCGCCTGTCTGGTATAGTAATAAATGCCCCGAGAAGGGGGTAATGTGGCGGAAGTAGCTCAGTTGGACAGCCGTGAACATCAAAAGTAGCGCTCACTCTAACCAACTGACAAGATTCTGCTAGCACATTTCGTAGTATTCATTATGGCGGAAGTAGCTCAGTTGGTTAGAGCGCTGGATTGTGGCTCCGGAGGCCGTGGGTTCGAATCCCATCTTTCGCCCCAAATAAAACACCCGGTTTTCTTCATTAGTCTCGGGTGTTTTATTTGACTCTAAATCATAAATACTATCGGTTGAACGGGTCGCGCGACGGCTTGATCGGCTCGGTGAAAGTACGCGACGGAACAGTTGGTTCGGTCGTAGGTGTAATGAGCGACGATTTATTTGTTTGCGTGGTTCCTGCGCTTCGCGAGTTTGCATCAGAGACCCGCGAGCTTTGCGGCTGGTTACTATTAGTCGCTTGCGTTCCGTTGGTGCTGGCTGCGGCGATTTTCTGGTCTTGCCAGGCTTTGCGATAAGCATTCCTAACTCCAGAATCTTTGTAGGCGCCGATATATTGCCGGTTGGTATTGGTGCTTTGGCGCTGTTGAAAGCTATTTTTGGCAATCCTGCCACCAATCTGTGGCTTGTTATTGGTTAATCCGCTTGAATGCATAGCATCGCTCTGTGTGCTATTAGTTGAGAAGCGGTCAAATAAACGTCCCATGCTTTTATTATACACTAACGTAATGATATAATGTATAGTGCGCGGGTGTAGTACAGCGGTTAGTATGCGAGTTTTCCAAACTCGAGATCGGAGTTCGATTCTCCGCACCCGCACCAAAGTATTTGCCCCGATAGCTCAGCTGGTGAGCCCTCAGCGACAAAAATCGCATAGCTCTATCCAGCTTCTGTCTAAGCGAATCGGGCGACTAAATACATTTTCAGAGTGCCCCGATAGCTCAGCTGGATAGAGCAGGAGACTTCTAAGCTCAAGGCCGCAGGTTCGAACCCTGCTCGGGGTACCATTATTCAACTAGCCGATAATAAAAACTCATCGCAATGATGAGTTTTTTACATGGAGTTTCGTGGAGGGCCAGGAGGGGCTCGAACCCTCGACACCCTGCTTAAGAGGCAGGTGCTCTAACCAGCTGAGCTACTGGCCCTTATCTTTTCATTATAGCATAGATAGAGGTAAAAGTAAATATGAACGCTAGGAATTTTCGGTCTGTTGGGTAGTCAAATGATGACGCTTACTCTTGCTAATTCTGTGAAAATCGACGATAATATACGAATAATGCCAGAGTTGAATCAAATTGGCGCCCACTTGCGGGCAGGTGTTATACGTGCACAGCGGCAGTCTGATGAGCGGCAACAAATACTTAGTCAGGCTGATAAAATTAATGTCGTTGGTGCTGGCGGCATGTTGACGGCGGCTTACGAGCAGCTGCGCAACGCCGCTGAAAATACCGAGGAGCACTTGCTGCTACAAAATGCTATCCGGCGGTTTTTCAAACAATCGTTTATTGTTCGCGATGAGGCGTTGGTCCGCAAAAGCGGCGAAGAATTGGTGGTTGAATTGACTTTTGCGGGATATTTGCCCAACGATAGCGTGTCGCGCAGCCAAATCAAAGAGATTTCAAAACTAGCAACAGCGCACTATAAAGCGTATGAAAAGCTGATTGCTGATCGTTCAATCAATTTGGATCGTTCTTCGGCATGGCTGTTAGAAACTCTGTCGGTATTGGCGGCGAATGTATTGGTTGATCACGCTGGCGATCATGCGTTTATTGATTTTGCCTATGAATATTTCGAGACAGCAATTCCGCGGGATGCGCTGCAATCGACCTCGGCTGATGAATACGGAGCTGCGCTTTATGTGGCTATTCAGCAGGCGCTGATGAAGAGCGACATAGCCACGGTGCGCGCAGGGCTATTGGTGCGTTATGGAACGAGTGTTGAATCGCTTGAGGCTTTTGTTGAATTTAATCGTAAAATTGATAAGATGCTGCGCAGCACGTCGGTCGAAGAGTTGCGCCGCGTGGTTGATCGGCAGGGGGCGCCGCTGCGTGTTATTCGCCATATGATGGAGACGCAAGACGACTTCCTGGCGTTATTACAAAAGCGTGAGGCATTTCTCGAGGAATTTGAGCGGCAAGTGAACCGTGAATATTCTAGCATGATGGCGCGAATTAACCGGGCTATTATGCGCAGCGTGGTCTTCTTGGTAATTACTAAGTTTTTGATTGGCATCGCTATTGAAGTGCCGTATGACCTGTGGGCGCACGGACAAATTGAGTGGTTGGTGCTAATGATCAATTTGTTCTTCCCGCCGATATACATGGTGTTGCTGCGCTTAACGCTGAATGTGCCGGGATACGCAAATACCGAAGCGCTGATTAAACGGGTCGATCAGATGCTCTACGGCGGCGATAATACTGTACTGATGCGGCGGCAATTAGCGGGACGGACGTATAGCTCGATGTTTTCGATTATGTACGGCGTAATGAGTCTGGCGGTGTTCGCGCTGGCGACTTGGCTGCTGACGTTGATTGGTTTTTCACCAGTGCATATTATTATTTTCTTTGTATTTTTCTCGGCGGCGAGCTTTCTAGGCTTTCGCTTGAGCCGGTTGATTCGTGATCTCGAGATTGTGCGCAGTGCTAGCAACGGCTTTACCTTTGTACGCGATACGCTGTATTTGCCGTTTGTAGTCGCTGGCCGGTGGATGAGTGATAAATACGCGCAGGTTAATATTGTGTCGATGGTGTTGGATATGTTAATTGAATTACCGCTCAAAACTATCTTGCGCAAGATTCGGCAATGGGCAGCTTTTATTGATGATAGAAAGGACAGCATATCATGAAAGAGTTAAACGGCAAGGAACTGCAAGGTTTTATTAAGCAGCGCCAAGCGCGTCAAGTACGAAATCTACGCCAAGAATATGGTGTGGCGCCAAAATTAGTTATTATAATGAGCAAAAACGCTAGCCAAGCGATTCAAACGTATGTTCGGATGAAAACACGTTACGCAGCAGATATTCTGATTGATGTTGACGTACAAGCAGTCGCGCAAGCTGATATAGCAGCGGCGATTGATCAAGCTAACAACGACCCAGCGGTACAGGGAATAATTTTGCAATTGCCGATTGATGACGTGTCGCAGACCGAAAAGCTGTGCCAATTAATCGCGCCAGAGAAAGATGTCGATGGTTTAGGGATTAGTGGTGTCTATCCGAGCGCTACTGCGCAGGCAATCGATTGGCTATTGGCTGGGTATAATATCGAGCTATCAGATAAGCAAATTGCTATCGTGGGCCGCGGTAAGCTTGTCGGAGCACCGCTCGAAAAAATGTGGCAGCAGCGTGGTCTAAACGTGCAGGTATACGACAAAGCGAATCCAGCTACCGCGGATAGCTTGCAAAAATGTAACGTAATTGTAACGGCGACTGGCGTGCCGCATTTGATCACCTCCGAAATGATCGCGCCAGAAACAGTAGTGGTGGATGCTGGTACGGCGAGCGAAGGCGGTGTGTTGGTCGGCGATGTTGACGATGCAGTTCGCCAGCGCAGCGATATTACGATTACACCGCAAAAGGGCGGTGTCGGTCCGTTGACATACGCAGTATTATTTGATCATCTGATTGAGGCGTGCTTGCGGCGAGTTGGTAAGTTATAGTAATTCTATCGCTTATCGTTCAGCGCTTCTTTGGCGTGGATTACAACTTGGCTAGGTGTTAGATTAGCCTTGACGATATAACTATGAATACCTAGGTTACGCAGCTCGGCAGGTGCCTCTTCTTCGCCTAGGTTGGTTAGAATGATAACTGGCGTATTAGCATTAGCGGGTTGTTGGCGGATTTTTCGCAGCGCTTCGGTGCCGTTCATATTCGGCATTTGCAGATCAAGCAAAATAATGTCAGGATTAGCATGCTGAACCACTTTGACGCCAGTCTCGCCGTCGCTGGCAGTAACCACATCGAATCCAGCCGCCTCGAACTTCATCCGGTACATTTGGTTGATTACTTGATCGTCCTCGATAATAGCGATAGTTGTCATGCTTTTATAATAGCATATCCCGGTTACTTTTCGAGTAAGCTCTAGCGTTATCGTCGAGAAAAGTGTACTATAAAGGCAATGAAGCGGTTTTTTGGTAGAGTTCGCCGTCCATCGTATCGTTCGCAACAAGTTGTGGACGTTCTGACGCGCAAAATGGTTGATGCCAAAGACATTGATACATTGCTAAATAGCTATTTAGAAACTTTTGTTAATGTACTGCAAGTACGTTTTGCTGGCGTGGCTTTTTGCGATCAATATCACCAGCCGTATATTGCTGGCAAGCGTAATGTGCCGGCATGGTTGGACTCGCAGACGCTTGGTTCTGGCGATATTGGTGATTATGCTCGGTATGGTATTGCAGTAATCTTACCGCTATGCGTTGCCGATCAGAAAATTGGTTGCCTGGTAATTGGCGAGCGGCGTGATGGCTGCGAGATTCGCGGTAAGGAATTTGAGCTGTTTGATGTTTTGGCGCGTAATCTATCGGTGGCGCTTTTGAACATGTTTCGCCTAGAGGAGATTCGCCGCTTAGCTGGAAATTTAGAGAAGGAAGTCGATGAGGCGACCAGTCAGCTGCGCCAGTCCAACAAAAGATTGCAGGCCCTGGATGCCACTAAAGATGAGTTTGTCAGTATGGCCAGCCACCAGCTGCGGACGCCGCTGACCAGCGTAAAAGGCTACCTGAGTATGGTTCTCGAGGGCGACGCTGGCGAGATTACACCGCCGCAGCGGCAGCTGCTAGAAGAGGCTTTTCGCAGCAGCGAGCGGATGGTGCGATTGGTTAGTGATTTTTTGAACGTGAGCCGTTTGCAGACTGGTAAATTTATTATCAATCGCACAGCGGTTAATTTGTCGCAGCTGGTTGCCGAAGAGGTTGCGAACGTAGATCAGGTGGCAAATACGCATAAGGTCAAGGTCACGTATCGCCAGCCAGCGCGCTTTCCGCTGCTGTATCTAGACGACACCAAGATTCGCCAAGTTATTATGAATTTCATTGATAACGCTATTTATTATTCACCAGACGCTAATACGGTAAAGGTCCGATTGTCAATTGAAGATGGCCAGGCAGTTTTGCGGGTAATCGATAGGGGAATGGGCGTATCGCCATCTGCCAAGAAAAAGCTCGGCACTAAGTTCTTTCGCGGTGACAACGCTCGGCGGCAGCGGCCAGACGGCACGGGGATCGGCTTATTCTTGGCGAAGAAAGTAGTCGAAGGGCATGGCGGTACGATGATTTTCGAATCGGAGCTCGGCAAGGGTAGTACTTTTGGCTTTCGGCTACCGATTGCGGAGTTAAAGTCGCCGCCAGCTCTAGACGGCAGCAAAGCATAAATGGTATACTTTTATTTATGAAGAGGAAGACGGGATTTATTATAGGCGGCGGCCTGGCGGTTATAGCAGCTGTTGTCGCTGCGGCAGCACTGGGATATCTTTACGGCGGCGTAAAAACGCCAGAACAGCGCGCGCTGGTTTACTATAATGTGTGCGGAAATGATATCATTGATAAGTTTAATGGTAGTATATCTTCCCCTGATAATCTAAAGAAGATTGCTGACGAAATAGAAAAAAAGAATCACTATACTGATGACGCCACGTGTGTTGTTGCTTTGTATTTTTATCATACGACCGCAGATGCGAACGGTCATAGCCAGAAGACGGACGATTTATATAACAAAATAAAAAACCTGTCAGACAAAGGAATATACGCTAGCGGCAGGCTGAAGGTGCCAGTTAATGTTGAGCAGTTAAATTTGCTGCGCAGTAAGCAATCAGTTCCGGAGAATAAGCAATAATGCACGAGGGGCTGCTGCGTGGCTTGAAGTGGTGGCTTAGCTGTTTTGTTATTGTGGCAGCTGCAGGTATTGTTTGCTTGCTAAGAAATGATACATCGTATGCGGTTTATGGTTGGAATTCTGGACGTAACGATATGGAGCGGCAGGCTTGGAATGGTGATCCGTGCGGCGATTACATTAATCACCCATGTGCTGTCTGGTGGGCGTCTTATCATAATACGAACTATTTCAGTATGGTGGGGTCTTCGCCGACCAACCCGATCGAGATGGACTGGAATGCAACAACACTATACTTTACCATACGAGGCTCGTGGAATACCCAACGATTTCGTAATCCAATTAGAATTTACTCTCTTTTCACTTTCAACGGGCAGGGCAGGTCTGTTTGGGTAACTAATCCAGCAGGTCATATAGACGGCAACGGCAATTATTTCTTTAATAGGGGCTATTATGGCGGCGGCGGTCCTGAATATCAGTGGATAAACGGTGAAAGCGAATGGGATCAGTTAAATCTAGGAGCTGACGTTAACGGTGTCGCTCAACCTGGCGGCCCGTCAGAGCTGGTTACGTTTGGTGCAAAAAGCTGTTTGGCGGTCATGAGAGGTAATAAAGTATACACTTATAGCGGTTCTCATGTTAACTGCGGTACCGATAATATCTCGCTGTGGGTACGCCGTAAGCCGCGACCTAGCGGCTGGAAAGTCCAAGGCGAAAGCTATATCTATAATCGTTCCGACAACAAGACTTATGCGAATTATAATAATTCTAACGCTTTTGGTACTTCTCGCCCGTACTCTGAACGCCATCTAGAAGGTAAGCCTGATGTTTTTCCTGGAAAACAAGCCGAATTTATAGCGACTCTTCGGAATACTCCATATTCAAATTATCAGCATACAACATCTAGTGTACAAGTGGTTATAGAATCAGCATATTTTAATAATCTGCACGATGTTGCTAGCTGTGCCGGTAAGGATTGGCGCCATTGCGGTGGTAGTAATAATGGACATAGAGTTCTCATTGCACGCGGAGCGGTCAGTAATATTTATAACAATAAATGCCGGTCGGCGCTTAATAACTTAGTGCAAAGTCCTAATAATACAAATACTTGGAGTGGTCGAGACGGCGACGATTGTATGAAGATTCGCGTACCTAGCGATGGTAGCAGGGCGGGATCTTATATATGCACCCAGATATGGTGGACGTGGCCTGATTCGGTAGTACGTAGGGACTGGGCCTCAAGTGAACCCGCTTGCGCGAGGGTGGCGTCTGACTTTAATTTGGTGCCAGGAGTTGGTTCGGCGGGCGGGTCAACGGCTATTGGCGTACTAGAACAAGGTAATGCGACAACGCTAGATAGCACCATATACAATACGGGCGGGCGTCGCGAAGCTGGCGGTAGTAGTGATGCCGATGTCTTTACGTTTGCCTTCACTGGATCGGCTGCGGAAATGTCGGATGGTCAACTGGGCAGTATGTTAAATAGCATATTCAATAAGAATGACGGAGACAGGCATTATGCCGATACGACCTATGGCGCAGGCGTGAATACATGCTCTTGGCTCAACTCTCAGCCCCAGTTGTCTGGTAAAATTAGCGATTGTACGCCAACAAATAACAAGCAGAGTGCTTTTGACAGGACTGAAGTTATTGATACATCGGCGCTTGATACGGCACGATACAAGATTGGCGATGTAATTTGCCGGGTAGCTACTGTTAATAAGTATAACTGGGATACAACGGGAGATTCTTCAAAACGCCGCGTATCGTATCCGCGTTGCTACCGTATTTCCAAGAGGCCAATGGTACAAATCTGGGGTGGCGATGTGCGTGTCGGGTCGAGCAATATCGCGAATGCTTTAATCAACCAACAGTATAAGTCGGGCATCTATACTGGCGGCGCGCGTACGCTGACTATGAGTGGCAATACTCATTCGATCGGCAGCTGGGGTGAATATGGCATGTTTGCGCCAGAAATTTCCTCGTATAGCCGGTCAAATGTTGTGTCGGCATCAGGAGGTGCTCTTTCTGGCATGGGTACGACATCGCGGTTGGGCATAGCGGCAGATAGCGAGTTAAATGGTCTAACATTTGCCAATAATAAGGCTAGATATGGGCAATGGGGAACTATCGGCGCGCAAAATACTGTCAAATCTAGTTATTTTGGCGCTCAGCGTCCGTTGGCGGGCGAGAATATTTCACTTAACGGATTGGATGGTTCGTACAAATTGTTATCGGCGCGTCCAATCGTGAATTTGTCGGGCGGCACTATTGGGATGGGTAAGTCGGTTATCATTGATGCCAGCGACAAGACAGTGGTTGTAGACAGCGACATACGTTATGATACTGGTAATTTCTCTAGCGCTAGTCAATTGCCGCAGGTTGTAATTTATGCGCGCAATATCATTGTTAAAGATAACGTGACTAATATTGACGCTTGGCTAATTGCTTCGGGTACTAATGCTGGCGTGGGTGGTGTAATTTCTACTTGCGAAGTTGACGAGAGCGGTGTTCGATCAGCATTAATCCGATCTGATTATACTAGCGGATTGAGATCGACGGTTTGTGACAAGCCGTTACAGATTAATGGGGTAGTGTCGTCGCGTGTTTTGCAGTTGCGCCGTACTCACGGAGCTGACGGTTCGGCTGGTAATGAGAATGGTTATACCACGCCAGCGGAGATTATTAACGCGCGGATGGATACGTACTTGTGGGCTTATAATAAAGCTAACGCAAACAGTTCTATTTCAACCGACACCACAATCGAGCTGCCGCCGCGGTATTAGGTTGTTTATTGCGTAAATTAGGCTAATCTGTTAAGATATCTGTAAGCGTGGCCTTATCGTCTAACGGTTAGGACACCAGGTTTTCATCCTGGCAATCCGGGTTCGATTCCCGGTAAGGTCACCATTATGGAATCAAGAGGCTCTTTGGAGTCTTTTTGTTTGTCCTTCAATCTGTAAAACATACTCAAACTGTACGTTCCAAACTTTTCTTTTTAAGATTAAAAGAATGCTATTCTCGGTAACCATCTTTTGAAATATAACTTTTTCCGTGTCAGCATTTTGCAGCATGCGGGCAGGTGTATCCATGTAGTTCATCTGTTCAATTAAAACGCAAGGTTAGCGTTCTGCAACTCTGGCGATTTTGGCAACATGGACATATTCTTACGACGATATTTGATATAATAAAAAAGTCTAACCAGTTTTATAGAGTACCGCAATTTCTTTGCGTGGTATTAAGCCTTCAAAATGGCACCATGCGAAGTAAATTAGGGCTTAATACTCTATTTACTGGTTAGACACCAAGCGTGGTGTCATTTTTAATTTAAGGAGAAAAGAAGTGAAGCTTAAAAATAATAGTAGACATTCGTTAGTAAAATGGTTGGCTATAAGTACTATACTAGTAGTAGTACTAGCAACGGGCGGGTATTTTGGCTTTCAGTATTACCAATACTATCAAGCCGATAAGATTTACTCTGTAGATGATATTGTTAGCTTGCCAAACTTCAAGATAGACATTACAAAGTCGGAGTTTAAGTCTGTTGACCTGTCGCTTGACAAAGACAGTATCACAAAATATGGTGGCCTCGACAAACAAGAAAATTGCACTGCTCAGTCGAGAGAGCGAACTTGGTGGAAAGCTTGGGATAACGATCCTGACGCTCCCTGGGTTCAACTTGGACCTTCTGATTATGATATATGCAATCGACGTAATCTTTCACGAAATACTATCAACGAATATTTAAAGAATAATGATCGCCTTCATATAGACTATAAGATTATCGCCACTAACAATATCGACACTACTAAGTTAAAGATTGAACTAGTGCTAGATAGTGGACGGAAACTTGACGAGCAGATAAGTGCATTCAAGGGTAACCAGTTTTTCCCGTTAGGTGCCCAATACAAATCTAAAGAGCTTGAGAAGGTACTGGATGTGCCCGGACCAATTTATACGAGCGAACGTGAGTATATACCATATAAGCCATACTTTGTAAGTAGTCTCGGTGGTGACATCAACAAGGGATTGGAGCGCGCTGGCAGCATCTCTGCTGATATTCGTAAGTCCGAAGAAAATATAGACCTAAAAGTTACCTACGAAAATCAGGTGCGAGTTATCAGAATTCATAGATAGTCATGAATATACGAGTAAGATTTAGCCCTCCGATTAGCAAACTAATTAGCGATGGATACAAGAAAAAACACAAAAAACCGTTGGATGATACAGTCAGTATAGAGTACTGTTACATCCCTGAGTATATAAAATTAGGTAAACAAGTTAGACGAAGAGAGCGACTTGATTCATTTCTTAACAATTGGGGCAAAATACTATTTTGGGTGGTTATTATAGGTGGATTGATCGTATGGACAACATATAGTAATCATCAACGTCAAGTTAAAAGTAATAAGCGCTCAGAGACAAACTATCAACAGTATTCAAACGATTCTAACTCTTCAAAGAGCGGCATATACGATGCAGAATATTGTCCGATTACAACATGCAACGATGGTTCATGTAGTTCATCTATGGGTCGAGGCGCGTGTTCGCATCATGGTGGTGTAGCGTACTAAGCGATGGCCAAATTTGGTTTTATCTCTGTAAGGTTCTATAATTGACATCGTATACTTAAAGCACAAGCAATGCTTGTCGGTAGATAATATCTTGACTAGTTCCATCACTGTAACAAATACGTTACGCCAGAGATAAACCCCCATAAGGCGATATCACCGCCTGAGCTCCATAAGGATATCGTTCCAATTCGATTCAACGACATTCACCATATAATATAAATTTGCACTTGTCAAGTACGTCCTAGTCTGGGCGTACTATTTTTGTGGAACACATTAGAGTATAATAACTATCTATGAGTAATACATTTAAAAGGACTAAGATACTGGCGACTCTGGGGCCAGCCACAAATTCACCAGAGAAAATCAAACAATTAATTGAAGCTGGCGCAAATGGCTTTCGTTTGAACTTTAGCCATGGATCGTACGAAGAACGGCTAGATCAGATTAAATGGATTCGTGATGCTAGCGCCGAAGTTGGCCGAACGGTAGCAATCTTGCAGGATTTACAAGGACCAAAAATTCGTCTCGGCGTTCTAAAGAACAACCACTTAGATGTTAAAGCTGGCGACGAGATCGTTCTCGATCATGCAATTCAAGAACACGATGGCAGTATGAATTTGCCGATTCAATACAATTTAGCTAACAAAGTCAAGGTTGGTGAGCCAGTTTACTTGTTCGATGGCAAGATTCGCGGCGAGATGATTGAGCGGGTTAGCGATACAGCAATCAAGATTCGTATTCTGAACGATGGATTTTTGATGAGCCGTAAAGGCTTGAATCTGCCAGACACCGACTTTGGCGGCGATATTTTAACGCCAAAAGATTTGGCTGACGTAGAGTTTGGCGCCGATAAAGATATTGATTTTGTAGCCCTCAGTTTTATTCAGAGCGCAGACGATATTAATAACTTACGGCAGATTATGCTAAGCCACGGTTCAACAGCGCAGATTATTGCGAAAGTTGAGACCAAAGCAGCTATCGAGATGGAAGCGCTCAAAGAAATAGTCAAAGCTGCTGACGGCGTGATGATCGCGCGCGGCGACTTAGCGGTCGAGACTAGCCCTGAGATTGTGCCGATTGTCGAACGCGAAGCAATTCGCTTGTGCCGTAAATACGGTAAACTATCAATAGTGGCAACGCAAATGTTAGCCAGCATGGTCGATAATCCAGAGCCGACTCGCGCCGAAGTTAGTGATGTAGCAACAGCAGTAATTCTTGGTACTGATGTAGTGATGCTTTCTGATGAGACAGCTAACGGTAGTTATCCTGCCGAGGCAGTCAAAATGATGGCCAAGACGGTGCGCTACACACAGTCGCGCTGGCCGATGAATGACATGCCGATTGAATATGGCGAGAAGAACCGCCGCCGTAATGCGATTGCTAATGCTGCGGTAGTAGTAGCTAACCAAGTAGACGCCGATGTGATTATCGCCGAAACTAAATCTGGCGCGACGGCTGCGCGGATTGCTGCCTGTCGTCCAGAGCTGCCAATCGCTGCGGTAACGCCGAATAAGCGTGTGGCTCAACAGTTAGCTTTGTCATACGCTACCCGCTCATATGTGCGTAAAGAGGGCGAGCATGTTGGTACAAAATTAGCCAAAGAATTGCTTGATTGGGGCACTTTCGGGCGCGACGACAAATTGACCGCGGTTGTTGTCAGCGGCCGCCAGTCGGGTGTAGCCGGCGGTACCGACACATTACGTGTGCGTGTTGTTGAGTAAAAGCAGTAAAGTTTAAGAGACACCTCGCTTTTGGCGGGGTGTTTTCGCGCAAAAAACTAGACGAGCGTTAATAACTGTAGTAAACTAGACGCAAGGGTAAACATAAGCAAGTATAAAACGTGGGCAAGAAACTTATTATTGCAAACTGGAAAATGAACCTCACTGTCAATGAGGCGAGTTTGTATGTTCATAAACTCGACAAGCTGGTTGGCAAGCTCAAAAATACTGAGGTAGTGTTGGCACCGACTATGTTAGCGCTCCAGCCGCTTAATATGCAGGTGCAACATCATCACTTTAACCTGGCAGTGCAGAACTTTTATTGGCGTGACAGCGGTGCTTACACTGGTGAAGTATCAGCGTCGCAGCTGCGCGGTATCGTACAATATGGCATAATTGGCCACAGCGAGCGCCGGCATATCTTTGCTGAACGCAGTAAAGATATTCGCAGCAAAGTGCAAGCGGCAGTGCGTAATAATATTACGCCTGTATTGTGTATTGGTGAAACAGCGCAAGAACGAGCCAACAAGGAAACATCTGATGTAATTCGCGATCAGTTGGTGGAAGGACTAGCTAATATCACGAGCGTTGAGGTTGGCCAGATTGTTATAGCTTATGAGCCAGTGTGGTCAATCGGTACTGGTAAATTCGCTTCACCGCGCGATGTTGAACGCGCCATTAAATATATTCGTCGGCAAATTGAGCATCTTTTCGGTAAAGTTGCCGCCGAGAATGTCCGCGTGCTTTACGGTGGTAGTGTTAACCTTGATAACGCTATGTCGTATTTGCAAACAGCTGGTGTAAATGGTTTGCTTATCGGTGAATCAAGTTTAGATGTCTATGCTTTTGCTGGTATTATCAAAAAATGTGAAGATATGTCATCCTTACCAGTAAAGAGAGGTAAATAGCCATGACAGAATTCGACTTCGACGAGCTAGATCGTTCAATTACCGAGGCTATGTCCAAGAGCGGATTATTAAAAGAGGACGGCCAACATACTGAGGCGCCAACACCGCCGGCTGTCTCTACGCCTTCAAATCCTTCCTCTAATGCTGCGCCAGTTTCAGTTGAGCCTAGTAAATTAGCTCCTGGTCCTGGTCCAGTTGCGAATATGACGGCTTCACCCTCGCCGGCCGCAACGGTTGGTGTCGCTAAGCAGCCAAGTTCATCTTTATCAACAGCTAGCGTACCGGTTTCGGCTGCAGTTCCAGCACAGCCAGCTGTTGGGGTGTCTACCGCTCAGGTTCAGACTTTGCCAACAAACGGTACTTCAACTTCGGCTGGTGCGTCGGTCGCTTCTCAGGCTTCTACTGTTGTTCAAAATTCAGCTCTAAATAGTTCAATACCATCGCCAGCTCCCCAGCCGTTGCCACAAGCCGCAACACCGCCGCAGGTAGCGGCAATTGGCGGAGCTGTGCCAGTCCGATCAGGACTACCAAAAAAAATGAAGACTAAGAGTCGCGGCCGTTTCATGGACATAGTTAGCTCGCAGCCAGGTGTCAGCAAACACCCCGCCAGCAAAGTTAAGTATTCTACGATGCCGGCACAGTCGTTAAGTAATGTGTCATCTAATATTTCTGGCGGCTCGTCTCAACAATTAGGGTCAACTGGCCAGCGAAGCGCTCAGCGTCTTGCTGCTAGTTCTACTCAGTTTAGTTCTAACGAAAATGTAGCAGCAAATACAAATAACGTTTCTAGCGAACTGCAATCGTCTGAATCGCGAGTTTTTCACGGTAGCAGCGCATTGTCTCAAGCTTCACAGTCTAATCCTGGTTTTGAAGACAAAAATGATTATGATGAGGCAGACGACAGCAAAAACGAAAAAAGATCGTATTCTATCGGCGGTACGCACGGTAGGGATATTGCACCGTCTGCCGAGCTTGTTGAGTCGCTACAGAAAGACGCGCAAGATGCTAGCAACGAGATTGGCTTTTCGCAAGCAGAATCGCGAGCTAACGACATTCAATCAATTGAGGACGCTTCAGCCGAAAACGATGAAGATGACGCTAGAATACAAGACGCGCCAGCCATTAAAAAACATCGGTTTATGCCAATTGGCGGCAAGCCAAAGCCTGTTGAAAAAACTACTAATCCTCCTGCTGCCGAAGCTCCTGTTGCTAATGTAGAAGATACGAGCGAGCAACCCGAGCAACTAGCTGAATCTCTGACAAATCAGACGGTAGATTCGCCTGTACAGTCCGCTACTACAGAACCAGATCCGCCTCGCGAGCAAACCATCGACGAAATTGAGTCAGGCGCTATTTATGACACTTCTGAGTATTACACTGAATTCAAAGACGATAAGAAACATAAGCAATCGCGCCATTCAGGCTTGAAATGGTTTTTGGTGATTATAGTATTCTTGGCTTTGGGTGCGCTGGCGGGCGCCGGCTATTTCTTCTTGACTCGCTATTAACGCGATATAATGAGTGTGATGGATATATTTGATGGTCTTAATGACGCGCAGAAAGCAGCTGTCGCTTATACGGACGGTCCGTTGTTGGTTTTGGCGGGCGCTGGCAGTGGTAAAACCAAAACTTTAACTCACCGGATAGCTTATCTATTGACACACGAAAGAGTCTGGCCGAACGAAATTTTGGCAGTGACATTTACTAATAAAGCGGCTCGCGAGATGCGCGAGCGCTTGGCGGCTTTGATCGATCAGCCTAATACGCGGCAATTCATGCCGTGGATGGGTACATTTCACGGGATTTGCGTGCGAATTTTGCGGCGCGATGGGCCGGCGATTGGCGTGCCGTCGAATTTTATTATTTATGATGAAGCCGACCGTCAAGGATTGATCAAGCAAGCGATGAAACAGCTGTCAATTGCTCCTGATAAACTCAAACCACGTTCTGTTAGCGCGGCAATTTCTAACGCTAAAAATGATTTACTTACGCCAGATGATTACGCGGCAGCGGCGCAATATCCGAATCAGCAGCATATCGCTAAGATTTATGATAGATACGAGCAACTACGCAGCGAGGCTGGCGCGCTAGATTTCGATGATTTGTTGATCGAGACGGTACGTTTGCTGCGCGATGCCAGTGAAATTCGCCAAAAGTATCGCCAGTATTTCAAGCATATCCTTATTGACGAATACCAAGACACTAACGCTGCGCAGTATGCTATCGTTAAATATCTAGTCAACGATGCACGTAATATTTGCGTAGTTGGCGATGATTGGCAATCAATCTATAGCTGGCGCGGGGCGGATTTCAAAAATATTCTTAATTTTGAACGGGACTTTCCTGGCGCAAAGGTGATTAAACTGGAACAAAACTATCGTTCAACAGGTGCTATCCTAGAGGCGGCGCAAAAGGTCATTGCCAAGAATGTCGAACGGACTGACAAGAAACTCTGGACGGCGGCTGGCAACGGTGCGCCAGTACAAGTCCAGGCGGTACGCGATGAGTCCGAAGAAGCTTACGTGGTGGCAAGCCGTATTGCGGCTCAAACCTCGATTGGTGCTCGCCGCTACGGTGATTTTGCAGTATTGTATCGTACTAATGCGCAGAGCTTTGCTTTTGAACGTGCCTTCATGCAGCAAAGAATTCCATATCAATTGGTTGGCGGCGTGCGCTTTTATGATCGCAAAGAAATCAAGGATATTATCGCCTATTTGCGTTTATTATATCAACCGAACGACCGGATGAGCTTTAGCCGAATTGCGAATGTGCCAGCGCGCGGTATCGGTGCGACCAGTCTAGAGAAATTTTTACGATGGCAAAACGATAACAATATGGATATTATCGCTTCGCTGGTGAATGTCGAGCAAACTAGCGTTTTGACGCCGCGCGCCAAAAAATCGTTGCTGCGTCTGGGTGAGATTCTACGCGAATTGCAGGCGCTTATTCTTTCTGATACTAGCCCAAGCGATATTATTGAAAAGCTAATTGAAAAGATTGCTTATCGAGATTATGTCATGGACGGAACGCCACAGGCTGAAGAGCGTGATGATAATCTGAGCGTGCTCATAGCGGACGCTAAATCTTTCGCGACGTTGCCAGACTTTCTCGAAGAGGCAGCACTAATGAGCAGCGTCGATCAGCAAAGTGATGGTGAAAAGGTCACATTAATGACCTTGCATGCCGCTAAGGGACTGGAATTTCCGGTGGTTTTCATGGTCGGTATGGAGGATGGCTTGTTTCCGAGTGAGCGAGCGCTTGAAGAGGGTCCGCGCAATCTCGAGGAGGAGCGGCGCTTGTGCTACGTGGGTATGACGCGGGCGCGTGAAGAGTTATATCTGTTGTACGCGCAGAGCCGTGCGCAATTCGGCTTGCGATCGTACAATCAGCCGTCGCGTTTTCTCGACGATATGGGTATGGGATTGTTCGCGGTTGAACCTAACGCTATTGATTCGAGTCCGGCTTATAATGATTTTGACGAGCCGGTGATGAACTATGATATTGGCGATCGAGTGCGCTCGCTGCAATTTGGCGATGGCGAGATCATTGACATTGACGGCTTAGCAGTTAGCGTGAAGTTCGATAACGGTGCTGTCAAAAAGCTCAACGTTGAATACGCCCACCTCGAGAAGCTGTAGCAAAATAATCAATCTTTTGCTATAATTATAACTGCGCGCTAGTTTGCGCGCCTACGTATGAAAAATATTGCGAGAATGAAATTACGTTGGCTGATTACCGGCTCTATGCTATTAGCTTTGGCTGGATTATCTGTTTATACGGCAATTATGCCAAAAGCGCGGGCTGACGAGCGTAGTCTAGCTGTTGGCGAACATATTATTACCGTTCATGATGACGGTCAAAGTAAAGGATTCATTACCAAAAAACAGACCTTGCGCGAAGCTCTCGCTGAGGCAGCTATCAAACTAGATCGTAACGATCGGACCGAGCCAAATATTGATGAGCGCTTGGTAGCAAATTCATATAACGTTAATATTTATCGAGCCCGAACGGTGGTTGTCAAGGATGGCTCTCAGCTCACTAAAATTATTACATCGTACCGTACTGTAAAGCAGATAGTTAAACAAGCTGGCATTGCTGTACGCGATGAAGATATTCTAACCTTGTCGCAGTCTAATAGTCCAATGCGCGATAGCGCAGCAGAAGTGCTGTCCATTAAGCGAGCAACGCCATTCAATTTTGATTTCTACGGTAAAAAAACCATTTCTTATACGCAAGCCAAAACCGTTGGCGAGATGCTAGCTGAAAAGCACATTAAAATGTCTGCCAATGACGTCATTGTTCCGAATAAAGATACAAAAATATCTGGAGGCATGAATATCCGCTTGTATCGTAACGGCACACAGACAGTTACCGTTGACGAAGATATACAGTTTGAGACTGAACAAATCAAAGATGTTAATCGCGATAAAGGATACAAAGAAATTCAAACCAAAGGGGTTAACGGCAAGCGTACAGTTACGTATGAGATTAACGTCCAAAACGGTATCGAGGTATCACGTCGTGAAATCAATAGTAATGTTATCCAGCAGCCAGTTAAGCAGGTAGAAGTTGTTGGTACTAAAGTTAGTCTACCGGCAGGCTCGCATGAAGATTGGATGGCGGCGGCTGGTCTTTCGCCTAGCGACTATGGCTACGCTAACTTTATTTTCACTAAGGAGTCTGGTTGGCGAACAACAGCGACTAACGGCACATATTACGGCTTGGGGCAGACTAGTTTATCGAAATTGTCGAGTGCTTGCCCGAATTGGCAGGCTGATCCAGTTTGCCAAATTAAAGTGTTTAATGGTTACGCGGTAGGGCGCTATGGCAGCTGGGCGGGTGCTTATAACGCCTGGCAGGCAAAGGGCTGGTGGTAGGATGCTCTACTTGACATTTAGTATATAATTTGTTATAATATAAAAGATACAGTGGGTGATTTTGAATAAAATGAGCTTAAATCGATATTATCAACGCATTTGCTGTTGTGTTTTTGGTGCGGTCTTGGCAATCTCTAGTACTGGTATGTTATCGTTTTTTGCGAATACCGCGGCGGCAGATAGTTCAGCTGCGGTTAAAGCACAACCATCTAGTCATATAATCACCATTTACGACGGTGGCCGGGAGCAATCGATAATCACTAAGGTATCGACAGTGCAGAAAGCGCTAGAAGAATTCGGCGCAAGATTGGATAAACAGCATGATATTGTCGAACCGGGTCTGGATACACCGATTACCAACAATGGCTTCAAAATAAATATTTATCGGGCGCGGACGATAACGATCGTCGAAGGTGCTCGCCGCATGCGAGTCAATACGGCAGCGCAGACGCCAACACAGATTGCGCAAGCTGCGGGGATTGTTTTGTATCGCGAGGATAAAGTTCGATTTACGCCGCCAGAGGATGTCGCTTTGGATGGGTCGAGCTTGCTAATGAGGATTACGCGGGCAACTAGGCGTACTGTGGCCGCCGAGGAAGAAATTGATTTCCCGGTTGAGCAAATACGCGACGACAGCCAGCCTCTTGGTTATCGCCAGGTAAAGCAGGCGGGAGCTAAAGGGCTGCGCAGATTGACTTATAAAGTTGAAGCGCGCGATGGTGCTGAAGTTGGCCGCCAGCAAATTTCTAGCGAAATTATCAAGCAGCCCAAAAAGCAAATTGAAGTGATCGGTACCAAGCCGAAAAATCCGCTAACCAAAGGCAAGGGCGCGCAGATATTTACTGATTCCAAAGGCGTGGCGCACCGCGAAACCTATTATGATTTACCGATGAATATTGTTGCTAACGCCTGCGGCGGCGGTGGCTACACGGTGCGGGCGGACGGCGCTAAGGTGGACAAGGACGGCTATATTTTGGTGGCGGCGAATTATGGTAATTATCCGCATTGCTCGGTGGTGGAAACCAGCATGGGTCCTGGTAAGGTGTATGATACCGGCGGCTTTGCGGTGCGACATCCACATGGGTTTGACCTGGCGACTGATTGGACGAACGGGGACGGGCGTTAGATGGCGTCAGCGCGTGGGCCGAAAAAAGAATTAGGCCAGCATTGGCTGCGCGACCCAGGAATCTTGGTGGAGATTACTGAGGCGGCGGAACTTGGTAAGGATGATGTAGTTTTGGAAATTGGGCCAGGGCTTGGCGCCTTGACCAGCCGGTTGTTAGCGCGAGCTCAGCGCGTAGTGGCGGTGGAGTTTGATGGGGATTTGGCGCGCAAGTTGCCAGGGCAATTTCCTGGCAAAAGCCTGGAAGTGATTAACGAAGATATTTTGCAGTTTGATTTGAATCAGTTGCCGAAGGGCTATAAAGTAGTCGCCAATGTGCCATACTATATCACCAGCAAAATTGTCGAAAAACTAATGACGGCAGAAAATAAGCCGAGTTTGGCGGTACTGCTGGTGCAAAAAGAAGTTGCTGAGCGTATCGCGGCTGAGCCTGGCGAAATGAGCATTTTAGCGGTTAGCGCGCAGTTATTTGCTGAGGCAGAACTCGATATTGAGGTGCCGCGGCAGTTCTTCACGCCGCCGCCAAAAGTTGATTCGCAAGTGGTGGTATTGAGAACTCGCACCGAACCACTGGTCGACCCTAGAGATCACAAAGATTTTTTCCGCATCGTCAAAGCTGGTTTTTCGGCTAAGCGTAAAAAACTGCGCTCCAGCTTGAGCGGCGGACTGGGCGTCAGTAAAGCTAACGCCGAACAGTTGCTGAAAAAGGCTAACATTTCGCCTGATGTCCGTGCTGAGGATTTGGCGATTGATGATTGGCGGCGGCTGCTCAAAGAATGGCGGGCGCGATGATTGCGGCAGATCAGCCCGTCTGCTTTCCGTCTGATCTGCTCATTGCGGTTTCGTCGAAAGACGACGGCACTATGCTCAATCGTATTCGCGGTCGCCACGTAACTGAGGTATTGGAGAATCGGCATCGGTTTTGCGATCAAATTGGCGTTAAGTATGACGACGTTGTTTATCACGTGATTTCATATGATCGAGCGCAAACTTTTGATAATATTGCTGAAGTCACTGAAGCTGACACGGTTAAACACAACAACGAGGGGATTTTTGCTGACGCGCTATATACCGAAATGGCTGGTGTAGGATTGTTCCTGCCAGTGGCGGACTGTATCGCCACAGTCATCTATGATCCAAAGCGTCGGGCGTTGATGCTGGCGCATTTAGGTCGGCATTCGACGGTTGCGCAGTTGATATCTCAGGCCGTTCAGTATTTTGTCGAGCGCGGTAGCCAGGCAAAAGATTTACAAATTTGGATGTCGCCAAGCATCACGCAGAAAAATTATCTTATGGATTATTTTGATCATACAAATGATACGAATTGGCGCAATTTCTGCCGTCAAACGGCTGACGGAATTTATCTGGATATGCAAGGATTTAATCGTTCGTTGGCTATCCGGGCGGGCGTTCCTGGTGATAACATCTTCATCTCGCCAATTGATACGGCGGATGATCCAAATTATTTCTCACATTCAGCTGGTGATGCAGGGGGAAGATTCGCAGTGCTAGCAGAGATAAAATCTACTAAATAAGCTCCAAAACGTCATGGCAATGTTGTGTGTTATCTTGATTATCATTAGTATATTGCTAAAAAAATAAAGTATAAGTATAATGGTACCAAATGAATAGATGCTGGAAAATAAAAAGGCTGAAATTTGGATTGGCCATCAAGGCGTTAGCCGTGACAATAGGTGTGCTAGCAGCGTTTTCTGGTCCGATATTTTATCCGCCAAAAGCTGTCGCCGACGCCATCAATGACACAGATTTTGTGTTTACCGTAGATACGCGTAAATCTGGGTCGCCAGATACGCAGTTCGTCATTCCGATAAGAGGAGGCGGATATAATTATACTATAGATTGTAATAATGATGGCACGGTCGAAGCAACCGCTCAGACCGGATCTTATACTTGTAGTTACGCTACACCTGGTGTGTATACGATTCGTATCGGAGGTGTGTTTCCAGAGTTTTATCTCAATAACGGTGGCGATAAACTGAAGATGATTTCTATTGATCAGTGGGGGAAGAATAAATGGAGATCGTTGGTGGCTTCATTTTACGGTGCTGCAAATATGGACGTAAAGGCGATTGACACTCCCGACTTGTCGCAGACTGACTCGATATACTCTGTCTTTAGAGGCAATACTTCTCTCAAGGGTGAGGATGCTAACTGGAATTGGAACACCTCGACCATTACTAATGTGGGTAGTGCGTTTAGCGATACTGAAAATTTCAATCAAAACATCGGATCGTGGGATGTCTCTAACGTTGTTTTTGCTGGCGGTTTATTTAATAATGCGACAGCATTTAATAATGGCGGCAGCGATTCAATTAAAAACTGGAACACTGGCAAAATGACTGCAATGAATGCAATGTTTCAAAACGCAGTTAAGTTTAATCAGCCGATAGGGTCGTGGGATGTTTCGAAAGCCGAGTTGATGAGTGAAATGTTTAATGGTGCTCGCGCTTTTAATCAATCTTTGGCGGGCTGGCGGCTAGATTCGTTAGTTTCGACAACCGGTTTGCCCAACAGCTATTGGTCTGGCGCTCCTAGAATGTTGAATAATAGCGGTTTGTCTATGAAAAATTATGATGCTACTTTGATATCTTGGAGTATTCAATCAACTAACTCGCCGCTTATACTAGGGGCCGCCGGGTTGAAATATTGCACTGCTGATGCGGCTAGAAAAAATCTAATCAAGCCAGTTGCCGACGGCGGACATGGCTGGACTATCAATGGCGATGCAAAGGAATGTCCGAAGCATACTGTAGTTTTTGATACCCAGGGCGGAACGGCAATTGCCAACCAAGAAGTTGCTTTTACTGATAAAATTACCGCGCCAGCTGTGCCGACTCGTCAGGGTTACACCTTTGCTGGGTGGTATACGGATAACACTTTTGCAAGAGCCTGGAACTTTGCTGTCGATACCATGCCAGACAGTAATTTGACTTTATATGCAAAGTGGATCGAGAATCCTAAGTCTGTTGCAACAAGCAGTGGTGCTTCGGAAAACAATTCAAGCTCATCGACCAAGCTAGCCGAGACTGGTGTGGATGCGGGAATATTTTTCTCTGCAGCAGTTGCATTTATAGCGGTTGGTTCTATCGCGATTAAGCTGATTAAACGAAGCTAGCTTGCAAGTGGCAACTGTATTTGTATGGTTAAAGTAATCTTGACGGTTGTTTAGCGCCGTTAGGGCTGTAGATTACTTCTTGATAATTCTATCATCTGCCCAAAGTATGCCGGACTGGCTACGGATACGTTGTGCGTGCTATCTTCGACTAGTACGCCGCGAATATCTAAGCCAGGGAATTTCTGATTAAGCGACGTTATAAGCTTGCGTATATTTTTTGAGCTGTTATCATTCATGCGGCTTAATTCCGGCGCAAAAAGGGTGACGGGCGTGCCAGGTTGCAGCTTATTGAGCGAATTCTCAAGATCTTCAACAAAACCACTGTGCGACATCGCAATTACGTCTCTCAGCTGAATTAACAGCGGCACGGCTGGCATTTTTTCTCCGTCGTTTTTTCGCCAAGCTTTCTGAGTTTCGGAATCGAGTGAATATTTGATATATCTTGATAGGTCAATTGTTTCTGCCAATTGCGCTGCTGCAATAAATGTGCCTAGCGGTTTTTGCCAGCTTGGCGCATCATCTATGGAAATATATTTGACAGTTTCAGGATTATCAAGAACGCCAGGTATAGCCGCTGCAAGCCTACTGCCGAATGAATGTCCAACTACACCTGCCTGGTTGTTGTAGTAATTTAGATGTCTATCTAATTTTGGCGCTATTTCTTCTGCTATGGGTGAAAAACTGCCCGTTTCTAAAATTTTATCAGCAACACTCTTTTTCATAGAGCTGGTTGGCAGTGTTAAGACTGAAGCTGGATTTCCTTCTTCGTCGCGCCAGGCATTGGCTATTTCGGCCATTTCTAGCCGTGCTGCTGTCGTTGTAGGGTTTCCCATAAACCCAGTGCCGTAGATAACGACATTGCCGGACGATTTATCGCTAAACTCAACCAGAAACATCGCCATATTCCCTAGAGAGCTTGGTATGGAGTGTTGTCTGATGTTTTCTACGAGCTCTGCTCGCTCGCTGCTAGGAGTTCTGTCGATTACCCCAGAAGTGGGTTCTCTGTTATTTCCCGAGAATATAGTACAAGGAATCCTTTCGGCTGCGTAGTTGGGCGACCTTCTCATAAATATTGTTATAGTATATAATTTTTCTATTGTCAAATAATCTCGTCGTAAAACTCATTGCTAAAAATCTAAAGCATAAGTATACTAATAACCAGTGAGCAGGCACGATAAAACAACAAAAATACAGAAGTTCAAATTGCCATTAAAAACGTTGGCTGCTGCGTTCGGTGTCTTGTCGGTACTTGTTGCGCCAACACTCTATTCGCCAAAAGCCGCAGCTGACGCTATCAACAACACGGACTTCGTATTTACTATCGATACCAGAAAGCCGGGGTCGCCAAACACCCAGTTTGTTATTCCGACAAGCGGTTCAGGGTACAATTATACTGTTGACTGCAATAATGACGGTGTAACTGAGGTATCTGGGCAGACTGCCTCTTATACTTGTAATTACGCTACGCCGGGGATCTACACTATACGCATTGGCGGCGCCTTTCCGTGGTTTATCGTAAATGGTAGGGGTGATAGGTTAAAACTGCTTTCGATTGATCAATGGGGCACGAACAAGTGGAAGAATATGCGTTCTGCTTTTGCCGGCGCGGAGAACATGGATGTCAAGGCCGCTGATACGCCAGATTTAAGCCAAGCCACTGACTTATCATGGATGTTTGTTGGAAATAAATCACTGAAAGGCGAGTCTGCTAATTGGAATTGGAATACGTCAACTATTACCAAAATGTCGGGCGTCTTTCAAAATGCAAACCAATTTAACCAAAATGTAGGTTCTTGGGATGTTTCAAAGGTGACCGATACTGCTGGTATGTTTAATGGCGCCAGCGCTTTTAATAACGGAGGTAGCGATTCTATTACGAATTGGGATACGTCGAACCTCGTGATTGCAAATGATATGTTCCGAAAGGCGGCGTCGTTCAACCAGCCGATCGGTTCTTGGGACATGAAGAAAGTACAGTTTCTTGTTCGTTTTTTGAGCGGCGCAACTTCATTCAATCAGTCGCTAGCTGCTTGGCGATTGGATTCGTTGGTTATTTTGCCAGGAAAACCGTTGTCTGGTGCGGCGGCCGCGCTTGATCATACAGCGATTTCGCGCCAGAATTACGATGCTATGCTAATTGCTTGGGATGCGCAGAATCTAAAATCGCCAATGTCGCTTGGTGCAGCCGGTTTGAAATTTTGTGCAGCCGCTTCGGCGCGGGCTAATATCTTGAAGCCTGTTGTCGACGGCGGACACGGCTGGGTAATCACTAGTGATGGCAGGCTGTGTACAAAACATAAAGTAACATTTGATTCGCAATCCGGTTCTGCCGTTCCAAATAAGATGGTAGGCTATACGTATCCTTTCAGACCGCCGGTCGCCCCGACCCGCTCTGGCTACACTTTTGCCGGCTGGTACACAGATACTGCTTTTACGACGGCTTGGGACTTTGCGAACGATACGATGCCAGACAATGACTTGACCTTGTATGCAAAGTGGACGAAGAACCCTGCGCCTGCCTCTACGCTGTCTCCGGAGTCACCAAAATCGCCTGGTGCCAGACTGGCTGAAACGGGATCAAATATAGTGTTGTTTGTCTTGGCGGCGTCTATCTTTGTAGCTTCTGGTATTGTTTTGTTCAAGAAGTAAGCGAACGTCCGTAATATAGGCAGGGAAAGTGAAAGGATAACTTCTCTACTATTTCCAGGAAACTGGTATCGAACCAGGAAATATCAAAGACGAGAATTAGTTCAAGGTGTAGGTTCAGTTGTTGCTGGTCAGGCTTGTATTGCGGGGTGATAATGTGCTAGTAAACTTCTGTCGCCTCTGATATACTTAGAAGCAATGGGAAAGAATCTTTATATCACAACGGCGATTCCATATGTCAATGGCAAGCCGCATATCGGTAATGCGCTAGACTATTTGCTTGCAGATATCTGGTCGCGCTACCAGCAGCAGAAAGGCAAAAAAGTGCGCTTCCAGGTTGGTACTGACGAGCATGGTAATAAAATTGCCGCCAAGGCTGCCGAACAAAATCTGACGCCTCAAGCATATGTCGATCAAACTCATCAAAATTTCAAGATACTGATGGATGCTGAGCACGCCGAATATACTGATTTTGTCCGTACGTCTGATTCACATCATATGGGGGCGGTGCGCTATATTTGGAAACAGTTGGACCAAGCGGGGCTGATTTATAAAAGTACTTACAACGGCTGGTACTGTATGGGTCATGAAGCTTTCTTTACTGATAAAGAAGTTCAAGAAACTGGCGGGGTTTGTCCTGACCACCAAACGCCTTATCAACAAGTTAGCGAAGAGAACTATTATCTGAAAGCGAGCGCCTATACTGATAAAGTCCGCCAAGCAATCGAGTCGGGCCGAATGAAAATTGTACCAGAGTTTCGTAAGAAAGAGTTTCTGGAATTAATGAAAGACGGTTTGCACGACGTATCAATTAGCCGGCCGCGCAAGAGCCTGACCTGGGGAGTGCCGGTACCAGGAGACGACAGCCAGGTGATGTATGTCTGGTTGGACGCCTTAGCTAATTACATCACGGTGCTAGGCTATCCGGATCAGCCGGAGTGGAAAGATTTTTGGCCAGCTGACGTGCAAGTGATTGGCAAGGATATCCTGCGTTTTCATGCCGGTATTTGGCCAGTGATGCTATTAGGGGTTGGTTTACCGCTGCCGAAGACACTGTTAGTACACGGTTTCGTTAATGTGGGCGGTGCTAAGATGAGCAAAACTGTTGGTAATGTCGTCGATCCGATGGAGATTATCAAGGATTACGGCGTTGACGCTTTTCGCTATTACTTTTCGCGGCATATTCCGACCAAGGATGACGGCGACTTCACCTGGGAGAAGTTTGAGAAGGCTTATAACGGAGAGCTCGGCAATGATCTCGGTAATTTAGTGCAGCGGGTTATTGCTATGATTCAGCGTTATCAGTCGGGTGTAATTGGCGAGATTCCTCGCCCAGGACACGATATGGGGCCATACCGCCAGGCGATGGAAGCGCTTGATTTTGATCGAGCAATAGATGAAGCATGGCAACAGGTGCGAGCACTTAATCAATATATTGATGACGTTAAACCGTGGGAGGTTGCCAAGAAGCGCCAAAAAGACACTGATGCTGCCGAGCATTTATCGGAAATCTTATCTTACGCTGTTGGGGCGCTTGAGGAAATTGCTGATTTGCTAACTCCGTTTATGCCAGTGACCGCTAGTACTATTCACAAGATGTTTTCGGCAGGAGTTGTACCCGAGAAAGCAGCACCACTTTTCCCAAAAATCTATATTCATACGCCCGATCCGCAAACGGTATCTAGTAAAAAGAAATAAGCCAAATGAATTCGTTGCTTCGCTTAGTTGATACGCATTGTCATATTCATGATAGCGAGTTCTATGACGCTTCGGCGCGCGAGAAGGCTTACCAGGAATCGGTGAAGAATGGCGTAGCGATGATTTGTGTCGGTACAGATTTGCGCAGCTCGCGTCAGACTCTAGAGTTTGCTAGGATGCATGATTTTGCTTGGCCGGTTGTCGGCATTCACCCGCACGACGCAGCGACAAATAACGTCGAGGAATTGCGCCAATTGGTAGCAGGCAATCGCGATGAAATCGTCGGTATTGGTGAAATTGGTTTGGATTATTTTTATGATAATAGTCCGCGTGACATACAACAGAGCGTTTTGCGGCGGCAGCTTGAGGTAGCGCGAGATTTTAACCTGCCGATTAGTTTTCATGTACGCGACGAAAAAGCTGCTGCTGGCGCAGTCTGGGCGGATTTTTGGCCGATTTTCGATGAATTCAAAGGTTTGCGCGGCATTTTGCATAGCTTTACCGACTCTGAGGAAAATTTGCAGCATGGACTGGATCGTGGTTTATATGTTGGTGTTAACGGCATAAGTACTTTTACTAAAAATAAAAATCAACAGAAAATGTTTAACCAAATTCCGCTTGAACGCTTAGTTTTTGAAACTGACGCACCTTTCTTGACGCCAGTGCCATTTCGTGGTAAAGTGAATATACCAGCGTATGTGAGGCAGGTAGCAGAATATCATGCGCGCGCTCGTGACCTTGCTATAGAAGAGGCCGCTAGCGTAACTACTCGCAACGCGCGGCAAGTTTTTGGGGTAAGCCTATGAATGAAGATTTGAAGTACAGGAGTAAGTTTAATAAAATACCGGCAGAAAATGTCGGTAGTTTTAGTTATGAGAATAATACTTATGCTAGTAACCCTGAATTGCAACGATTAGGCGAACTGGCTCGCCGACAGGCCGAACCAGCAAAGCCCGATCAGGCTATCGATTCATCGGCAATTGATTATATTAAATCGCTAGACGAACAGCTAGAGAACGAGCATCTTACTCCCGAGGAGATTATTGCTCGGGCGAGTCAAGGGGTGGTAAACCTTCGCTCGGGTTATGAAGCGGGTTATGCGAAGTATCTTGAGGAATTTAAACGTAAAAGCGCAACTTGAATTATGGTAAAAAGCGTACTCAAAAAAACTATCACAATGCTTGTCGGCGATGATTTATCGCTTGGTTTGTCGAAGCTTCGCAAAAAACGTCCGCTCAAGAAACTGAGTGAGCGCGAACTGTTGGCGCTAGAAAGCGAAATTGGCTCGGAACTTTTTGGAGAGATACCGAAGGGTCATCGCCGCGAATTCTTTTGTCTGGACGAAAAAACATGGATGTGGCATGAGGAATGGATTGATGCCAAGCACAAACTTAAAACCCACACTATCAAGTATGAAGTAACCGATCGAGGTATCTTGAAAACTCAACCTGGCCCGCGTTATTCATACCTCGAGGGCGATGAATTGCGTAATTTTAGTATCGCTACGCAAATGTATTATGAGCAAGTTGCCCGCCAAGTTTACAAGCGAGATCCCGAGACCGGCGAAAAATTGGTATAATAGAAAGCGTGAAATCATCGATAATCTATCTCGACCATGCTGCTGCCACGCCTCTAGACGAGCGCGTTTTGGCGGCGATGCAGCCGTATTTCTCTGAGATGTTTTATAATCCTTCGGCGCCGTATGCTCCAGCGGTGGAAGTCAAGCGCGCTTATAATAAAGCTAAGCATCGTTTGGCGGTTTGTCTTGGCGGACAGGCTAGCGAGCTGGTTGTGACGGCTGGTGCTACCGAGTCTATTAATTTGATGATAAATAGCATTGACGGGCATATCGTATCAAGTGCCATTGAGCATGATGCAGTACTGAAAGCGCTTGGTGATAATGTGACGTTGGTGACTCCATCTAAAAAAGGCAATATAGCGCCACGCGATATTCAAGCAGCTATTAGGCCAGATACGCAGCTAATAACTATCGCTATCGCTAATCACGAACTCGGTACCATTCAACCGCTACGCGACATTGCTGAAGTTGTCCGTACTGAGCGTCGCCGCCGGTTTGAAGCGGGTGAGCTGACGCCGATTTATTTGCACACTGATGCTTCGCAAGGGGCTGGGCAAATTGACATCAATGTAGCGCGGCTAGGCGTTGATGCGTTGACGCTAAATGCTGGTAAGATCTATGGCCCGAAACAAGTTGGTTTGCTTTGGTGCAATCGGATGATACGCTTGCAGCCGCTAGTTCGCGGCGGCGGGCAAGAGCGGGGCTTGCGCAGCGGGACCGAAAATGTTGTGGGTACTATTGGGTTTGCAGTAGCGCTAGAATTAGCGCAGCAACATCGTAATTCTGAGAATAAGCGCTTGCGCCAGTTGCGCGACCAGCTGCAAAATCAGCTGACAGAAGCTTTTCCGTGGGCGATTGTTTCTGGCGATCAAAAACATCGCCTGGCAAGTCATTTGCATATATCATTCCCCGGAATTGACGCTGAACGGTTAGTTTTTATGCTAGAGCAAAAAGGGGTGTTGGTAGCGACTGGCAGCGCTTGCGCCGCGAATTCTGGAACACGTTCGCATGTACTAGAAGCGATTGGCTTAGCGCCAGAGGCAGCGGACGGCAGTTTGCGTCTGACGTTGGGTCGCCTATCGGATTCTGAAACGTGCACGGCGGCTGCCCGAGAAATCATCGCTGCGATTAATACAGAAAAGGCCAGGTTAGCGTGAAAAGATTTTTAATAGCTATCGTAACGCTAGTTATTATTTTGGCCGCAATAATTGTCGGTATTACTTTGTTTTTATCAAAGAACGATTTGCAAGGTTGTAGCGATATTCCAGATGCGACACGCCAACAGTGCGCGGCAGCCGATGCGATCGTAGCGGTGAGTGGCGGCGATACCAGCGCTCGTACTGCTGAAGCAGTGCGATTGTACAAGAATAACTGGGCGCGCAAATTAGTTTTCTCTGGTGCGGCAGCTGATAAAACTGGCCCGAGTAATGCCCGGGCGATGAGAAGGCAGGCTATCGTTGCAGGCGTACCAGCTAGTGATATTTTGATAGAGGAAACCAGCGAAACAACTGCCGAGAATGCCTCGCAAACCGTTAGGTTGCTCAAACAAAAGCAAATATCATCGGTAATTCTGGTGACAAGCGCTTATCACTCGCGGCGAGTTTCAATTGAATTTACTAAAGCGGCGCCAAATATACTAACGCGTAGCCATCCAGTAGCTACAGATAATCAATGGTCGAATATGTGGTGGACAACTGTTATAGGCTGGCAGCTGGCGTTGCAAGAGCTGGTAAAGATTATGGGAGTTGCAGCGGAATGACCAGACCGCGTGTTTACGTTGGTATGAGTGGCGGCGTCGATAGCAGCGTCGCGGCAGCATTATTGCTTGACCAAGATTATGATGTTACTGGCGTCTATATGAAAAACTGGAGCCAAGATTTACCTGGCATGCAGTGTCCGTGGGCTGAGGACCTGGCTGATGCCAAGCGGGTGGCAGTGCAATTAGGAATTGATTTTAAAGTATTTGATTTCGAAACACAGTATCGCCAAAAAGTTGTTGATTACATGCTTGACGAATATCGTGCTGGTAGAACGCCGAATCCAGATATCATGTGCAATCAAGAAGTTAAGTTTAAACTATTTTTAGAGACTTCGCTGGCGGCGGGGGCGGACTATATCGCAACTGGTCATTATGCGCGGGTTGAGCGTTTAGCAGATATTGCACGCTTGCTTCGTGCTCGCGACGATAACAAAGATCAAACTTATTTTTTATATCGCGTGACGTCTGAGGCATTAGCGAAAACAGTGTTCCCATTAGGAAATCTGACCAAACCTGAAGTGCGTCAAATTGCCAAAGATCGCGGCCTATGGACAGCTCGCAAAAAAGAATCTATGGGTGTGTGCTTCGTTGGTAATGTCGGTATGCGCGAATTTCTTAGCCAGTATATTACGACGCGTCCGGGCGATATTATTGACAAAGAATCGGGCCGGGTGCTTGGCCGGCATGACGGTGCAATTTTTTATACGCTTGGTCAAAGACATGGTCTGGATGTTGGCGGCGGGTTGCCGTATTATGTGGTTGGCAAAAATATGGACAAGAATGAGGTTTACGTTAGCCGTAATATCAACGACGAACACGTGTGGCGAACCGAGATTAAGCTGACAGATATTCACTGGATAAATCAACCTTTGGCTGAAGGTGCACGAATACAGGTCCGATTGCGCCACCGCGGGGCGCTCATTAACGCTATATATAGTGCCGACACTCTACATCTACAGTCTGCCGAACGAGCTGTGGCGCCTGGCCAGTCGGCAGTGATATATCACGGTGAAGAGTGCTTGGGTGGCGGAATAATGTTGGATATATAAGGAATGCCAAATGTTCTGATAAAATATGCGAAGGTATTTATATTAAATGAAAATTGATAATAGCTTTCCAGTTGTTTTTTGGGGTAAAGACAAATCAACAAAGTCTCAATTCTATCCGTGTGAAGCCATTACTGACTTTTCGCTTGTGACATCGTGTATGGTTTGTGCAGTTCATGAAAATAAAATACTTCTGGCCAAGCCACTGCGTGGCTGGGGTTTGCCGGGTGGTCGTATGGAATTAGGAGAAATGCCAGAAGATTGTGCGCGGCGCGAGGTGTATGAGGAAACATCCGTTGAACTAAATTCTCTAAAATTGATTGGTGCTTGGCATATTGAAAAGCTATTTCATTCTAAATATAACGATAGATACCCTGATAGGGCATATCAGCTGCTTTTTCTGGCTGATGTAAAACGAATAGATGATTTTGTAGCTTCGCACGAATCGTCGGCCAGGGAGTTTGTAGAATTTGATAAAGTACAAGACTATCATCATGATTTTGCTAATTTTGCTGAGATTATGACATATATTAAGAGCTGTGTCCTTTAGGCCTTTAGTTTGTCGTAGAGATGGCGGGCTGTTGGTCGCTAATCAGGTGGTTTTCGTGATATAATTACCTCTATGAACACACAAGAAATCCGCCAGAAATATCTCGAATTTTGCCAAAGGAACGGCCACACTATTATTGAGCGGGCGCCGCTTATACTGCACAACGACCCAACGACGTTATTCACCGGCTCGGGTATGCAGCCGCTGTTGCCTTACTTGCTGGGCCAGGATCATCCGCAGGGTACGAAATTAGCTGATAGCCAGACGTGTTTGCGGGCGCAGGATATCGAGGATGTTGGCGATAATCGCCACACGACGTTCTTTGAGATGCTGGGCAATTGGAGTATGGGCGAATATTTCAAACGTCAGCAGATTGAGTGGTTTTTTGAATTTCTGACAGAAATAGTTGGGCTGGATCCGCATAAAATCTACGTTAGCTGTTTTATCGGCGATGAGAAAAACAACATTCCGCGCGACGATGAAGCAGCGCAAATTTGGCAGGAAGTTTTCGCCAAAAAAGGCATTGAGGCTAAAATCATCGAGCTGGATAGCGCTGAAAATGGCGACAGGCTGGGTATGCAGGGCGGTCGGATTTTCTTTTACAACGATAAAGAGAACTGGTGGAGCCGCGGCGGCGGGATTGATAGTACGCCGATCGGCGATCCATGCGGGCCGGATAGCGAGGTGTTTTATGATTTTGGCGAGCAGCATCATGATGCCAGCTTTGGGCAGGCGCATCCAGCTAGCGATAGCGGCCGATTTATGGAAATTGGCAACCAAGTGTTTATGCAGTATCGCCGGCTGGACGATGGTAGCTTTGAACCGCTGAAACGCAAGAATGTTGATTTCGGCGGCGGCTTGGAGCGGATTGCCGCGGCAGCAATTGACAGTCCTGACGTTTTTAAGATCAGCCTACTACAGCCAATTATTGAAAAGCTAGAGAGTTTAAGCGGCGAGGAATATGCTACACACACCGCGTCGATGCGTGTGATTGCCGATCATCTCAGGGCGGCGGTATTTTTGGCGGTCGACGGCTGCGTGCCGAGTAATAAGGAGCAAGGTTACGTAATGCGCCGCTTATTACGCCGGGCGATTCGCTATAGTTTTGACCTGGGGATTGAGCAGAATTTCCTGGAGGAAGTTGTGCCGGTAATCGCTGACTTATATGAAGCGGACTTCCCAGAAGTTAAGGAAAACCGCGAGAGTATCATCGCGGTGCTGGTCAAGGAAGAAAAAGCCTTCCGTCAGACGCTGCGTAAAGGTCTCAGGCAAATGCAACATTATATCGACGACGGCTTGACTGGCGAAGAGTTGTTTATGCTGTATGATACGTTTGGCTTTCCGGTGGAGCTGAGTACTGAGGAAGCGTATAAACAAGGCATCAAGCTTTCTGATGATTGGCGCGCCGAATTTGATGCGCGAATGGCCGAGCAGCGCCAACGCTCCAAGACGGCGCGCAAAGGGCAATTTAGCGGCGGTTTGGAAGGTCACGATCCGATTCATTTGAAATATCATACGGCGACGCACTTGTTGGGAGCGGCGCTACGCAAAGTTCTAAATGCTCCGGATTTGCAACAGCATGGCAGCAATATCACGTCTGAGCGCCTGCGTTTTGATTTTAATCATGATAAATTGACGCCAGAGGAAAAACAGGCTGTTGAAGATCAGGTTAACTCTTGGATTGACGCTGATTTGCCAGTCAGCTTTGCCGTTTATCCGACTGACGAGGCGCTAAAAATGGGTGCAATCGGCGCTTTTGGCGAACGCTACGGCGATAAAGTAAAAGTCTATTCCATCGGCGAAGGCGACAATGTCGTTAGTTTCGAAGTTTGCGGCGGCCCGCACGTTGAACACACTGGCGTCTTGGCCGAGGGTGGCAAGCGATTCAAAATCACCAAGGAGGAGTCCAGCTCGGCGGGAATTCGCCGGATTAAAGCGGTTTTGAGTTAATTCTTGCAAACCCCTATGATTTGGCAAAATCTAGCAACCATAAGCAAAAGTAGTATATAATAGATGTAGTTATGGTTTTAGAGCGATTACGCAATAAGCTAAATAATCTAAAGGGCGAGTCCGACGATCAGCACGATGACTACATTGTTGCGCTCGATATCGGTACCGAAAACGTTAAGGCGCTGTTAGCTCGCGTTAGCGGCGACGATATTGAGATTCTTGGTGTTGGACGTGCTCATCAAGAATTTTCAGATATGCATTCGGGCGCGATTGCTGATATTGCTGGCGTAGTGCAACACTGCGAGGACGCTCTGACTCAGGCTGAAGACGAAGCTGGCTTGCAGGCCAAGCATGCTGTCATCGGTATAGCTGGCGAACTCGTAAAAGGTACAACTAGCACGATTCGTTATCGTCGTCCGCAGCCCGACCGTCCGCTTGATGAGCAAGAAGTTGAGTTTATTATCGAGAAGGTCCAAGATCGCGCTGCTAAACGGGCGCAAAAACAAATCGCCTTAGAGACGGGCAATGATGAGGTTGAGGTTAAGCTGGTCAACTCAGCGCTGGTTAGTATTCATATTGACGGCTATAAAGTGTCGAATCCGATTGGCTTTCAGGGTAAGGATGTAGCAGTGCAAATTTATACGGCGTTTGCGCCGATGGTGCATATTGGCGCGTTAGAGCGAGTGGCGCAAGAGCTTGATTTGGAGTTGTTAGCGGTCGCTGCTGAGCCGTTTGCAGTTAGCCGTAGCGTGCTTGGCGCTGATAGCAGTAGTGCTTTTACGGCAATTCTAGCGGATGTAGGTGGCGGCACGACTGATATCGCGGTGGTCAACGACGGCGGTGTTGAGGGCACTAAGATGTTTGGCATCGGTGGCCGCAGTTTTACTAAAACTATCGCTGATGAGTTGTCAATTCCGTACGATCAAGCAGAAAAACTCAAAGTCAATATCGAGGATAGCAAAATCAAAACTACCGTCAAAAAAGACGTAGCAGCAGCCGTTGATAAAACTCTCGAGGTTTGGCTAGCTGGCGTAGAGCTAGCATTGAGCGAGTTTGATGCAGTTGATCAGCTGCCGCCGCGTATTTTGTTGTGCGGTGGCGGTGCTAGCTTGTCTCAATTAGTTGCAGCTCTCGAAAAGCGCGATTGGTACAGCGAGTTGCCATTTACTAAGCGTCCGACAGTACAGCGTATTCGTCCCGATCAAGTTGTTGGTATTACGGATAAAACCGGTGAAGTCAATGATCACACTTTTATTACGGCGATGGGTTTGCTGCGTGTTGGCTATGATACAATAATAGGAGCAGGCGACACTCAGTCGGTTCGCAGTAAAATTAATAGGATTTTGCGAATTTAATAGAGAAATAATATGCAAAAAGATGTCATTTATATAGATGTAGAAGACGACGTTACTTCAATCATTGGCAAGATAAAAGCCGCTAATTCGAACATTATTGCTTTGGTGCCGCCAAAGCGAATTGGGGCGATTCAGAGTGCAGTAAACCTCAAATTGGTGCATCGCGCGGCTGAGCGGGTCGATAAAAAACTGGTAATTATTACTAATAATGATGCTTTGTCGACGCTTGCGGGCAGCGCTGGTATTCCGGTGGCCAAAAATTTGCAGAGTCGTCCAGAGTTAGCTGAGATCCCGGCTCTTGAAGTTAACAGTGATGATGACGTGATTGACGGAACGGAAACGTTGGATGGCGGCGCTAAACCTAACGTGCCAGCCGCCAGCGATAAGAATGATCAGCCGTCTCTTAATGATGAGCTTAGCAAAATTGAAGACGAAGGAGAGGATGAGCTGCCGTCTTCTAAAGGTAGGGATGGCGGTGATAAGAAATCTGCTGACCAGGCGGATAGCAAGTCGAAAAAAAGTCCGAAAATTCCCGATTTTAATACTTTTCGTAAAAAGTTCTTCATTATCGGTGCGGCTGTTATTTTGTTGATCGCCGGTTTGGTGTGGGCGTTTGTGTTTGCGCCACGAGCACAGATTGTCATTTCTGCGCAAACTAGTAGCGTGGCTGTTAACACTCATATCAAATCAAGCGCTGCTGTTAACACTAGTTTGCAAGATGGTACTGTCAAACTGACGACCAAAACTAGAGAAAAAGCGATTTCTAAAACATTTACAGCTACCGGCAAGAAGGATGTCGGCGAAAAAGCGACTGGTATAGTAAGCTTTTCGACGCGCGATATTGACAATCTTGGTACAGAAATTCCAGCAGGAACAACTTTGACGACAGATTCCGGCGCCGAGTATGTTACCAATGAAGGTGTTAAAATCTCGCTTAGTAATTATCGTAATGCCAAGGTGAAAATTACTGCCACACGCAGCGGCGCCAGCTATAATGGCGCTAGTGGTACAGTCAAGGGGGCGCCTAGCGGTATTTCAGCAAGTATTAGCGGCTCGACGACGGGAGGTACTGACAAAACTATTACTGTCGTTCAACAAAGCGATATAAATAAAGCAATGCGCGAACTCGTCACCGAGGACGATAAGAACCAAAACAAAGCTGCTTTGCAAACTGAGTTTGGCAAGGATTACACAATTATCAATGAGTCATTCGCGGCGGATGTTGCTGGCATTAATAAGCCTGCTGTTGATAGCGAGGCTAACGACGGCCAAGCGGCAATTACTGGTACAATGAAGTTTTCGCTTTCTGGCATTGCTCGCAGCGAGTTCGACACGTTTCTCAAAGCTTACTGCCAGCAACGCATTGACGGCAAGTCAAACCAGAAAATTTATGATACTGGCAGCAAAACAGTTTCTCTGACTAACGTAGCTATTTCGGGCGATACGATTAATGCGACAGTCTCGGCGAACGGTAAAGTTGGTCCGAAAATCGACGAAGATGCCATCAAGGAATACGTCAAAGGCCAATCGGTTGGCGAGGTTCAAGAGCGCGTCAAGACAGTTGAAGGCATAAAATCAGTAGATGTGAACCTTTCGCCATTTTGGGTTTATAGAGTTCCAGATGACACCAAGAAGATAAGTGTAAAGTTTCAGATAGATGGCTAAGCAGTATTTGGCGCTTGACGTCGGCGAGCGGCGAATTGGCGTGGCATCGGCAAGCAGCGATGTTAAGATTGCCGTACCAGGCGACTGGATTGATGTCGACGGCAAGGAACTCGATATTATCCGCGAGATGCTGATTGACGAATCAATAGATATTTTGGTAGTGGGTTATCCGCGCAATCAACGAGGCGAGCCGACTGCGCAGACTCGGTATGTCGAAGATTTCGTTGATAGTCTTGGCCAAATTGAATCTGACGTTGTATTCCAGGACGAATCGTTGACGAGCGTCAAAGCAGAGAATATCTTAGCATCGCAAAAACGTCCGTATAGTAAGGGTGAGATTGATTCTATGGCAGCTAGTATTATTTTACAAGATTATCTGGAGGCGCAATAATGGATGGTTTTAAACGGCAGAATGGCCAACAATTTAATTCTCGGCCGAATAATAATCGGCAAATACCGCCGCTTGGCGCAGCTCCGCGTCCTGCACCTCGTGCTATTGACCCAAATCAGCCAATGGGGCAAAAGGCTAATATTTCGCTTAACTCCGACCATGACGCTGCGAGCCAGAAAGTGTCAAATAAGAAACGTTGTCTTCGGCGCTGGATGATTATTTTGATAGCAGTCATGGTGTTTTTGACAGCAGTTTTTGCAGTACTATTTAAGTGGTACGAGATGCAGCTAAAACCAGTCTCAAGCGATAGCAATAAGGTGTCGGTTACTGTTGAAGACGGCTCCTCGGTTTCAGTAGTTGCTAATACGCTAGCCAGCAAAAATCTTATTCGCAACCGATTAGCTTTTGAAGTTTATGTGCGCCTTAATAATAAGAATAGCATCAAAGCTGGCACTTGTATGATTGCCCCGTCTGAGTCGGTCGCTGATATTGTTAACCGTATGAATAATGGCTGTCATGACTTCAAAACCATTACTTTTTATCCTGGCGGTACGTTAGAGAGTTCTAAGTATAAAGCTTCGCAGTCGTCTGATGGTGTTGATAAGACGAGTGTCCGTTATATCTTGCGCCAAGCAGGCTACTCTGATGATGAGATCTCAAATGCTTTCAAAGCGAAATACGATAGTCCTCTGTTTGCTGATCGTCCAAGCGGGTCGTCTTTGGAGGGCTACGTTTTTGGGGAGACGTATCAATTTACGGGTGACGCTACAGCTAAAGATGTTTTACAGACAGTATTTGATCACATGTACAAGGTTGTGCAGAAAAATGACTTAGTTAATAAGTTTAAGGCGCAAGGTTTGACGCTTTATCAAGGGTTGACTATGGCTTCGATTGTTGAGCGGGAATTGGGTTGCGAAGATAAGCCGACCGTCGAGCGCAAAAATCGCTGTTATCAATACCAGCGGGGCATTGCGCAGGTGTTTATAGCTCGCTACAAGAAAAACATGCAGCTTGGTTCTGATGTAACCTTTATCTATGCTGCAGACAAAGCTGGTGTTAAGCCTAAGGTGGATATTGATTCTCCGTATAATACTCGCAAGCATACTGGTCTGCCGCCGACGCCAATTGCGACACCTGGCGAATTATCGCTTAAAGCGGTCGCTGATCCGGCGCCTGGCGATAACTTATTCTTCATAGCCGGCGATGACGGTTTAATATATTTCGCCAAAACCGATGAGGAACATAAAAACAATATTGACAAATACTGCCAGAAGTTGTGTAGTATCGTATAAAGTATTGACATTAACGCTAGTGATTTGCTATAATATAGAGTATACACGAGGACTTGCAGGAACAATTATGAATTATTGCCAGCTCTATCGTGCTCATAATATGATTTTCTAGGAGAACCATTATTAGTACGCAACCAAATCGAGTTAAAACTAATTTTGTACCGAGCGCAAAGGCTCATTCTAGCAAAACTAAAAGGCGCGGTGGTGTTTCTTGGACTTCCGTAGTATCGTATGTCGGCGTTTTTCTATTCATAGCAACGCTAATTGCTATCGGACAACGTCCAGTCGGCGTTCAGGAAGGTAGTAATAATACGCCGCTGGCTAATGCCTCTACCTCAGGCACTAAAAATACTGTAGCAGCTGCAACTTCCGCTAGTACGGTAGATCCGGTTGTCGCTACGAACATAGCTTCGTCGCTAGCAGACACTACCAGCATGCCAGTTAGCGCTAACGTGGCGACGCTTTCTCAGACGCTGACTATTGAAACAGTAATGTCGCAGACCTCCAGCAATGCAATTAGCAAGCCGCAGATTGTCCAGCCGACAGCTAATTCGCGGGCGGCTACTACTTATACCACCAAGGCTGGCGATACAGTTGATGCAGTAGCCAGCAAATATGGACTCAAGAAAGAGACTATAGCTTGGGCCAATAATCTATCGTCTGATGCGCTGGAGCCAAATACTACTTTAACAATTCTGCCAGTTGATGGTGTTCAGCATACCGTTAAGGCGGGTGACTCTGTTGATAGTATCGTTGCCAAGTATGGCGGTAATAAGGCTGATGTGGTGTCGTATAATGACCTAGAGCTTACTGGTTCGCTAACTGAAGGTAGGAACATTATTGTTCCTGGCGGTGCTTTGCCAGAAAATGAACGTCCAGGATATGTGGCTCCTCGTGCTGCGGCTAGTAATCGGCGCGGCGCTTATGGATATGGGTCGGGCCTGGGCGGTTACGGAAGCAATTATAATGGGGTTATCTCTGCTGGTAACAAATATGCATGGGGGAACTGTACTTGGTACGCTTACGAGCGCCGAATGCAGCTAGGCCGCCCAGTCGGTAGTTTCTGGGGTAATGCTAGTACTTGGGCTTATGCGGCAGCAGCGGCTGGATTGGCAGTTAATGGTACGCCGGCGCCTGGTGCAATAATGCAAAACGGCGGCGGATACGGCCATGTGGCAATTGTCGAGAGCGTTAATCCGGGCGTGTCAATCACAATTAGCGAGATGAACGGTTATCGCTTTGGCGGCGGCTTCAATCGCGTTGGTCATGGCCAGATTTCCTGGGGCGAGGCCACTAGCGGTTACTATAGATATATTCACTAAGTATTTTACAAAACTAATTAACACCTCTGTCAAATCGGAGGTGTTTTTGGTATAATGTGTCTGTATGTTTGTTGATACAGCTAAAGTTTTAGTCCAGGCGGGCCGCGGCGGCGACGGTGCGGTCAGTTTTCGCCACGAGATTTACGTTGATAAAGGCGGTCCGGATGGCGGCGATGGTGGTCGCGGCGGTAATGTTGTGTTTTTGGCGACGGAACAGCTTAATACGTTATTAAAATTTCGTTACAAACTCGAGCTAAAGGCCGAAGATGGTGTCTCGGGCGCCAAGAAAAAAATGGCAGGCCGCGCTGGTAAGGATTTAGTTATTAAAGTGCCAGTTGGTACCATAGTCAAGCGTGATGGTAAAATCATCGCTGATTTATCTAAACCAAACCAAAAAACTATTATTGCTAAAGGCGGCGATGGCGGTTTTGGTAATGCTCACTTTAAGTCGAGTGTTCGTCAAACACCGCGCATGGCAGAAGTGGGCGAGCTCGGCGAATCGTTCGAGGCAGAACTAGAATTGAAATTATTGGCTGATGTCGGTTTGGTGGGTTTTCCTAATGCTGGTAAGTCAACCTTTTTGAGCGTGGTGTCAAATGCTCGCCCTGAAATTGCAGATTATGAGTTCACAACGTTGACGCCGAATCTCGGTGTAGCTGATGTCGATGACAGTTCGCTTTTAATTGCTGATATTCCAGGGTTGATTGAAGGGGCTAGCGATGGTAAAGGGTTGGGGGATGCCTTTTTGCGGCACGTTGAGAGGACTGCCGTACTGCTACATTTGGTGGACGCTTATAGTAACGACGTAGCTGAACGCTACCTGGCGATTCGCCGCGAACTCAAAAAGTACAGCACTGAACTGGCGTCGCGTCCCGAGATAGTAGCCCTAACTAAATGCGAAGGATTAGATCAGGATATCATTCAAATGCAGATTAATGCCTTAAGAGCTGTCACTAGCGAGGATACGCAGGTTTTCGCTATTTCTTCGGTATCGCATAAAGGCGTAATTGATGTACTGAGAGCTCTGCAGGTGCAAGTTGTAGCAACGCGCGCAGCCGAGAATGAGCAGAAGCAGGCTGACGATTTGAATAACGATAAGCTTGAGACAATCACGCTAAGTGGTAACGAGACGATCTCGAGCAGTTGGGAAGTATCATACGATGCTGATGGGCAAATCTATCGCGTGTTTGGCGGTAAGATAGAAAAATTCGCTCGCCGCACCAATTTTGATCAGTTTGAAAGCGTCAATCGTTTACGCGATATCATGCGTCGTTATGGTATCGCGCACGAGCTAATGCGCCAAGGTGCTACTGGTGATAGCTTGGTGCAGATTGGCGAATCGACGCCGTTTACACTGGTTGAGCAGTAGGTTTGGGTGTCATCTCGTAGCTTTGCTATACTATAGGTATGGCACAAACATTTTTCTTCTACGACCTAGAAACCAGCGGACTAAATCCGCGGCAAGACCGCATCATGCAGTTTGCTGGGCAGCGGACAGACATGAATCTCGAGCCGATTGGCGAGCCGTATAATCTATTGGTGACGCTGAATGATGATACCTTGCCGAGTCCTGATGCGTTGATGGTGACTGGTATCACGCCGCAAAAAACGGTTGAGGAAGGTTACACCGAAGCGCAGTTTGCCTGGATGTTGAGTGAGGAAATTTTCACGCCCGACACTATTGCAGTTGGTTTTAATAATATTCGATTTGACGACGAATTTATCCGCCATTTGCTGTGGCGCAATTTTCATGATCCGTACGAATGGAGTTGGAAGGATGGCCGCTCGCGTTGGGACTTGCTGGATGCAGTTCGGTTGACCAGGGCACTCAGGCCAGAGGGGATCAAGTGGCCGCTTGATGACAAGGGCGAGCCAAGCAACCGTCTGGAACTGATCACCAGCGCCAACGGTATTGCGCACGAAAATGCTCATGACGCTTTGGCGGACGTGACAGCACTGATCGCTGTGACGAAATTGATCAAGCAAAAGCAGCCGCAATTGTATGATTATTTGCTGAAAATGCGCGATAAAAAAGTAGTCCAGCAACTGGTCAATGTGGACGACAAAAAACCGTTTGTCTATGCCAGCGGGCGCTACGATAAAGAATTTGCCAAAACCACGGTGGCCTTTCCACTGACGACCAGTCGAAACGGCGGCGTGGTTGTCTATGACTTGCGCTATGATCCGACGCCGTTTGTTGGGCTGAGCGCGGAGGAATTGTCGGCAAAAATCTTTGCTTCGTGGGAGGAGCGGCAAGCTGAGGATTTCGTTAAATTACCAGTCAAAGAATTGCAATATAATCGCTGTCCGGCAGTGGCGCCGCTGGGTGTGCTGGAACAGGGCGATGGCTGGCAGAAGATTTCGCTTGATCTAAAGACAGTCCAGAAGCATCAAAATATTTTACTGAATCATCCGGACTTTGCCGAAAAATTACGGACTATTTTTGAAAACAAGCCATCCTTCAAGAAACTGCCCGATCCGGAAGCGCAATTGTATGACGGCTTTTTGAACGACCGTGATCGTATCCGTGTCGAAGCGGTGCGCAATGCCGATGAGCGCGAGCTGGCTGATTTTCATCCAGAATTTCAGGACGAACGTTTAGCGCCGCTATTACTACACTACAAAGCACGTAATTTTCCGCGCTCGCTTAGTGAAGATGATCTGGCGCAATGGGAAGCCTGGCGAGCTCAGCACTTGCAGGCACAATTGCCGCAATTTATGGCATCTCTGCAGCGGTTAGTGCCGACAGCAACTGACGAGCAGCAGTTTATTTTACAAGAATTGCAATTGTGGGCTGAGTCTACATTACCAGCTAGCGATTAGATCTTTCGCGTGCCAGCCGCTATTCTTTTGGAGGTAAAGGACGTTGAATAGTATTTTCTATGTAGGTGAATATGTTTATGACTATCATTGCGTATAGCAATAACATAACCCAGTATGGTACTGATATGTGCGTGCCAGGTATGGCGCCGACTAGTACGAAATTCATTAGCGAATCGTAAATGTCGTGGCGCAGCAAAAATAGAGGTATACCGATAAGGCACGCCAATACAATACGAATCTTGATGCTGAGGACAGCGAATAGTTCAATTAATGCTCTCATTTGACTATACTATAGCAAATATACTATAGTATGTGCAACGATAAGCGCGATACAATTTTAGTTTATTTGGATGATATTTTAAGTGTAATACGTGCACAGATGTTTTGCGGTAATGGATTTTTTTACCGAAAAATGCTAAAATAAGTAGTCATGTCAGATAGTATCAAGATCACCGGTGCACGCCAGAATAACTTAAAAAATGTAAGTTTGGAAATTCCACGCGATAAGTTTGTGGTGGTAACAGGACTTAGCGGCAGCGGTAAATCAAGCCTGGTTTTCGATACTATCTATGCCGAAGGACAACGGCGCTATGTTGAAAGCTTGAGCAGTTATGCGCGGCAATTCTTGGGCATCATGGACAAGCCAGATGTTGACTCAATTGATGGATTGAGCCCGGCAATTTCAATAGATCAAAAATCAACCAGCCGCAATCCGCGTTCAACGGTTGCCACGGTAACAGAAATCTATGATTATCTACGCTTGTTGTTCGCGCGTGTTGGCGTACCTCATTGTCCGGCACTTTTGCCAGATGGTAAACGCTGCGGCAAGCCAGTGCAACGACGAACAGCACAATCAATTATTGATGAAATCATGAAATTACCTGAAGGCGCAAAATTAATGATCCTGGCGCCGATTGTTAACCAGAAAAAAGGCGAGTTTCAGCATATTCCTGAACAGTATATGCGCAGTGGTTTTGCTCGAGCGCGAGTGGACGGCGTAATTTATGCACTAGATGAGTTTCCAAAATTACAAAAAAACTATAAGCATGATATCGAACTGGTCGTTGATCGTTTGGTGATGCGTCCAGACATGATTTCGCGCGTATCGCAATCAGTCGAACAATCGTTAGAATTGGCTGGCGGTATAGTCCAAGTGCTGGATGCGGATAGCAGCAAGATTTTGACTTATAGCCAGCGCTATGCCTGTGTAGATCACCCGGGCGAGGAGATTCCTGAATTGGAGCCGCGGTTATTCAGTTTTAACGCGCCGCAAGGTGCTTGTCCGGTATGTACGGGGCTGGGCACACGAATGGAGATTGATCCTAGCTTAGTTTTTAACAAAAACTTGACGATTGCTGAGGGTGCGATTCGTCCGTTTAATCGTTTCAGTGTTGATGCTTGGTATATGAAACGGCTTGAAGCGGTGGCGGCTGAACATGGTTTTAGTCTACACGTACCAGTGCGCGAACTAAGCGACGATGTGCGGAAATTATTGATGTATGGTACAGGCGAGCAAAAATATCGCGTTGAGCTAGGTAATGGCCGACACTACGATTCAACATTTGAAGGGATTATTCCAAATCTCGAGCGTCGTCACCGCGAAACCGATAGCGACTTCATGCGCAAAGATATTGAGCGATTTATGCGTGAACGCAAATGCACGGCCTGCAAAGGCGCTCGCCTTAAACCGGTAGTCTTAGCAGTGACGGTCAGCGGCTTGTCAATTATGGATATTTGTAATTTAGATGTCGAGAACGCCTTAGACGTCTTTAGCCAGCTGAAATTTGACGACAACGAAATGAAGATTGTCAAGCTAGTGGTTAAAGAGATTAACGCTCGTCTGGGATTTATGAATAACGTAGGGTTGAATTATCTAGAACTGGGGCGAGCTGCTAATACTCTGAGCGGCGGCGAGGCACAGCGGATTCGTCTAGCGACACAGATTGGTTCTGGGCTGCAGGGGGTGCTATATGTGTTAGACGAGCCGTCAATTGGCTTGCATCAGCGCGACAACGATCGATTGATCAAAACGCTCAAGCATTTGCGCGATCTGGGCAATACCGTATTGGTTGTCGAACATGACGAAGAGACGATCGCTGCAGCTGATTTTTTGGTGGATGTGGGTCCAGGTGCTGGCGTGCATGGCGGCGAGATTGTAGCTGCCGGCACGCCAGCCGAGGTGGCACAGAATCCGGCCAGTATTACCGGACGATATTTATCTGGAGCAGAAAAAATATCGGTACCTAAGAAACGTCGTGCGGTCGAGAAAGATCGCAAACTTGTCGTTCGCGGCGCTAAGGGGAATAACCTTAAAAATATTGATGTCGAGTTTCCGTTGGGCGTAATGACATTAGTGACTGGCGTTAGCGGTAGCGGCAAATCGACACTAGTCAATGACATTGTAGCCAACGAATTGACGGCACGTCTACATCGAGCGCAGACTGTGTCCGGCGATCATGATAGAATTGACGGTGTCAAGCAATTAGATAAGGCTATCGTCATTGATCAGTCGGCGATAGGCCGCACGCCGCGCTCTAATCCAGCAACTTATACGGGCGTGTTCACGCAGATTCGCGAATTGTTTGCTAATACCCCTGAGGCTAATATTCGCGGCTACAAAGCGGGGCGCTTTAGCTTCAATGTCAAGGGCGGACGCTGCGAGAATTGCCAAGGCGACGGTGTGATAAAGATTGAAATGCATTTCTTGCCGGATGTCTATATACAATGTCCAGAATGCCACGGCAAGCGTTACAACCGCGAAGCGCTAGAGATTAAATATAAAGGTAAAACTATTAGCGATATCCTAGAGATGACGGTCGAGCAAGCCTGCGAGTTCTTTACTAATATTCCAGCTATCTCCCGCAAGCTTGAGACTATTAACGAAGTTGGTTTGGGCTATGTGAAGCTTGGGCAACCAGCGACAACGTTCTCTGGTGGCGAGGCGCAGCGCATTAAATTGGCAGCAGAGCTATCACGTCGTTCCACTGGTAAAACACTTTATATACTCGATGAGCCAACAACTGGCTTACACACTGCTGATGTTCGCAAATTGCTCGAGATTTTACAAAAATTAGTCGATGGTGGCAACAGTATGATAATCATTGAGCATAATCTGGAAGTCATTAAATGCGCTGATTGGATTATTGATATGGGTCCAGAGGGTGGACAGGGTGGTGGCAGAGTGGTTGCTGCTGGTACGCCAGAAGACGTCTCAAACAATCCAGAAAGTCAAACTGGGAAATACTTACAGAAGCTGTTATAAACGATAATCTTTGCAAAGACTAAAAGCCCAATCTCAGACGAAAGATTTGGTGCGGATTTGCGTTATCTTTTCCGTTTGGACGTCTTGGTTTTTGAGAATAAAACTTGGAACTGTTTTTTGAGAGCCGCGCGGTTTGATGGTTTCTTGAGCGCGTGAATAA